>JAQCHM010000065.1 GCA_027730885.1 Actinomycetota bacterium
CCCGTGCGTCCTCCCCCGCGCTGTGCCGCTCGTCGAGGCCATGGCCCTGCTCGTCGTCGCCGATCACCTCCTCCGCCAACACCCCAACACCCTGCTTCCCTAACCACCGCCCCTTAACGCAACCGCGTGCAGCCCGCACCGCTGAGCGGTGTGGTGCTGCACGCGGTTGTCACTTCGGGGGCCGAACGAGCGGTCGGACGGCGGCATTGTGGGCGGGGTCGAGTACCGTCCCGGTTGTTCGCCGTTCGCAGTCCACCGCTGCCCGTACTCCTCAGCATGAGGGCAGGCAATGGCTCGATCAGCAGACGAACGACAGGCACTCAAACGAGCAGCACCCGAACAAGCAACGCCCACACGAGCGCGGACACCGATCGAGATCGACCTGCTGCTCGTTCGGCATCTGACCGAGAACAAGGGTGTCTCGTCGCGCTCGGCGTTGCGGGACCTCGGACTCTCCGGCTCGGCCATCGACCGACGTATCGCCTCGGGCCTGCTCCGGTCCTTCGGACGAGGTGCGATCGGACTGGCCGGGTTGTCCGACGACATTGCGTCACTCCGTAGGGCGGCCCTCATCCAGCGACCAGACGCCGTCCTGGCTCGCGAGGCCGCGGCCGACCTCCACCGGTTTCCCACCGGCGCCCTTGGGGCGCAAGCCGTCATCCTGCTCACGGCCGCCGACCAGAGTGGTCGAGCAACGCTCGGCCAGGTATTCCGGACCAACCACCTACCGGCCGCGGACGTGATGACGATCGACGGAATGCGTGTGACCACCGCCGAACGCACCTTCCTCGACCTGACCGAGCTCGTGGGGTTCAGCCGGATCCGATGGATCGGCGAACAGCTCCTCCTCGATCGCCGCCTGTCGACGACCGCGCTCTCGGCAACCGCCCACTCCCTGGCCCGCCGAGGTCGAAAGGGCACGCGCCGACGCCGCCTCCTGCTGTCCGTCCTGCTCGACGAGGACCCAGCGCATCAGTCGATCGTCGAGCGAACCTTCGCTCGCCTGTGCCTCCGCCACGAGATCCGTTCGCTTCGACCTCAGTTCGTGCCCCCGTGGTACGACGGAGTCCGCGGCGTGGTCGACTTCGCCGACCCAGTGCGCCGCAAGATCATCGAGATCGACGGGCGCCGGTGGCACGCCACGAGCCAGGACCGCGCCAGCGACCGTCAACGCGACCGCGCGGCCACGAATCATGGATTGGGGGGTCATGCGCTTCGGCTACGACGAACTCGTGCAGCGCCCGTCGGTGGTCATCGACGATCTGCGGGCCTTCCTCGGGCTCCACGGGTCAGAGGTGGCATGAAGTCGTTTGCGGTGGCCCAGGCCGCGGATCTACCCGACCGAACCCTCGTCGGGCTTGTCGCCGGTGTCCGGTTCCGCCTCAGGACTGGCGGCCGCATGGTCGCGGAGAAAGGCCTCGAGTTCGGCCGCAAGCGCGTCGCCCGTCGGCAGCGTCTCCTCGCTCGAATCCACCTGACGCTCGAGTCTCGTGACGTAGTCGGCACTGTCCCGATCGGAGGCAACCGCCTGATCGACCCGCTGCACCCATTCGGTCACCGCGCCGTCGAGTCCCTCGTAGTTCGTAGGCACGCCCGTCGTCTGTTCGATCCTGCGGAGCAGCGCCTGGGTCGCCTTGGGGTTCGGTGGGGCCGGCACGTAGTGCGGAATGGACGCCCGCAGCGACATCACCGGAACGTCCGAACGATCCAGGCGGTCATGGACCACGCCGACGACACCGGTGGGCCCTTGATAACTGGGCCGGTCGAGGTTCATGCGTCGAGCCAGTTCGGCGTTGGCCGCACTCCCGGTGATGGGGAACGGCCGCGAGTGGGGGACCATCGAGATGAGCGCGCCGACGGTCACCGCGATCTCGGCCCCTCCGTGGCGGACGATCTCGAGCACCGACTCCGAGAAGCTTCGCCACCGAAGCTGGGGCTCGACGCCGGTCATGAGGATGAGGTCGCGGGGGCCATCGGTTCGGCAGGCCCAGACCCGGGTGGCCGGCCAATCGATCACGCGATTCCCCGAGGAGTCGAAGCGAACGACAGGGCGGGTCTCATGGAAATTGAAGTAGATCTCCGGATCGATCTCGGCCAGCTGCGTCGTCTCGCACCGATCACGGATCCACGAGAGCGACTCGGTCGCCGACTCGGCCGCGTCGAACAGTCCCTCGAACGCCATGAGGAGCACGGGGCGTCGCAGCGGAACTTGGTCCTTCCAAATCACCTCGGACACCAGACCCCCTTTGACACGAGCGGCCTCCGATAGTCTCCCCCTCGTGACAGCAGTGAATTGGGGAAGCGAACGTCGGCAGTTGACGGATGCAGTGAGCGTATTGGTCGGAGACGGCAATGGTCTCTACCCATCTGGGAACTCGATGGTGATCGAGGGTGCCGGTGAAACCGTCATCATCGATCCGTCGGTGACGGTCGTGGCCAAAGGCGGAGCCCATCTCCCGATCGATGCAGTCATCAACAGCCACGGTCACGAAGATCACGTGGCCGGGAACGGACTCTTCGCAAACGCGCGCGTCCATATGCACCACGATGATCTCCTGGCGGCTCACAGCATCGACGGCCTGATGACCATCTATGGCTTCGAAGGAGAGGCGCGGACCGACTTCGAGCAGGTCGTGCTCGAAGAGTTCAGCTACGTCGCACGTCCCGATGCGACTGGATTCCTCGATGGCCATGTGTGGGATCTCGGTGGGGTCACCATCGAGGCCGTCCACCTGCCGGGACACACTCGGGGGCACAGCGGGTTCCGGGTGTCCGATGGTGTGTTCTTCCTCTCCGACATCGATCTCACCGGATTCGGTCCGTACTACGGCGACGCCTGGTCGAGCCTCGAACAGTTCGAGGACAGCCTCCGCAAGGTCCGTGACGAAGAAGCCGACTTCTACGTGACGTTCCATCACAAGGGAATCATCGAAGGACGCGCGGCCTTCCTCGAGCTGGTCGATGGGTTCCACGCGGTCATCGACCGACGGCACCAGGCCATGCTCGACTTCCTGGCGGAGCCCCGAACCCTCGACCAACTGGCCGAACACCGGTTCGTGTACCGCCCCCACGTCGAGGGGACGCACATCCCCAGCATCGAGCGGCGCACCGCCGGCATGCACGTGGAGCAGATGGTTCGGCGCGGCGAAGCCCTGGAAGTCGAGACGGGACGGTTCCGTCGTATCTCTTGACCGCGACTGGTCAGGCGGCGCCCGATCAGGTGTAGGTCGACCCCTTCGGCTCGCCGAGATCGCGGCGGATCTCCACGTTGACCAACGCCGGGAGCCCTGAAGCGAACGCCCGCTCCAACGCAGGTCGAATGCCCTCGGGCTTGGTGACGTGTTCGCCATGACCGCCGAGCGCTTCGACCACCTTGTCGTAGCGCGTGTAGTTCAGCTCGGTGGCAACGACCCGATCGGCGCCGTACAGCTTGGCTTGTGGGCGGATCATCTGACCCCAGGCTGCATCGTTGCCGACGATACCTACGATCGGTAGCCCGAAACGGACCGCAGTGTCGTACTCGAACCCGTTGAGGCCGAAGGACCCGTCGCCGTAGACGATGAGTACCCGTTGGTCGGGGCGGGCCAGCTGCGCGGCGAGCGCGAAGGGCATCCCGACGCCCAGCGTCCCAAGCGGACCAGGGTCCATCCAACTACCACGTTCGGGGACTCGCAGGACCTTGGAGGTCTGGGCAACGATGTCGCCGCCGTCGCCGATCACGATCATGCGGTCGTCGGTGGCCACGAAGTCGGCGATCTCCCGGCAGAGTCGCAGTGGATCGATCGGGACCTCGTCGGAGTTGAGCGAGGCCAACAGGTTGGCCTCGGCCCGCTCCTCGACGACCCGGAGCTCCGCGGCGTAGTCGTTGAAGTTCGGGGTGGTTCCCGAAGAGGCCAGCTGCGCGGTGAGCGCGGCAAGGTTGCGGCCGACGTTGCCCACGAGCCCCACCGTCGCAGAGCGGTTGGCACCGATCAGCGTCTCGTCGAGGTCGAGCTGCACGATCTGCGCTCCGCGCGGGATCGACTTGCCGTATTTCATCCGGAAGTCGAGCGGCGTCCCCGCCAGGACGACCAAGTCGGCCTGGGCCAGCGCGTCGCCACGACTGCGGTTGAAGTATTGCGGATGGCTCATCGAGATCTGGCCGCGGGCCATCCCGTTGGTGAAGACGGGCATGCCGGTGGCTTCCGCGAACTGACGGAGCGCCTCGGCGCCTTCGGACCACTTGAGACCGGTTCCGGCCATGATCATCGGCCGCTGTGCCCCCGCCACCAGCGCGGCGGCCTCGGCGACGAGGTCGGCGTCCGCCGCGGCGTTGACCCGATAATCACGGAACGTCGGCAGCTGCACCTTCTCGATGTCGATCGGCGCGCTGAGCACATCGATGGGAATCTCGAGGAACGCGGGGCCGGGCACGCCGGAGAGAGCCGCCCGAATGCCGGACTCGATGTACTCCCCGATTCTGGCGGTGTCGTAGCAAGCGTCGGCCCACTTGGTGATCGGCCGCATGACCGAGACGTGATCCATCTCCTGCAACGAGCCACGGCGAAGGTTCTTGAACGGACCCTGACCGCCGAACACCAGGATCGGAGAGTTGGCCCGCCAGGCGTTGGCCACTCCGGTGACCCCATCGGTAACGCCCGGGCCCGCGGTGACGATCGCCACGCCGACCTTGCCGGGGTGCAGGCGAGCCCAGGCGTCGGCTGCGTGGGTCGCGGCCTGCTCGTGGCGGACGTCCACGACCTTGATGCCCTCGTCCAGACAGCCGTCGTAAATGGCCATCACATGTCCACCCGAGAGGGTGAAGACACAGTCGACACCTGCGGCCTTCAGGGCCTTGGCGGCCAAACGTCCCCCGTGGGTCATGGTCAGACTCGCTCTCTCGCGTCGCTTGCGGTCGGCCCGGCTTGGGCCACCGACGAGCCACAACCTACGATCCGGCGATGGCCAACGTCGAAATCAGTCATCCGGAGCCCCAGATCACGCAGATCGCGCTCAACCGGCCCGAGGCGCTCAACGCTCTGACCTATGACCTCGTCGACGAGCTGCACCAGGCATTGGCCGCCATTCATGCCGACCATGAGTGCCGAGTGGTCATCATCACCGGCGCCGGCCGCGGCTTCTGCGCCGGCTTGGACCTCAGAGGCTTCGGCGTTGTTCCCGGCACGGAAAACTTCGGCCGGCCGCAGCAAGGAATGGCCGTCCAGCAGTTCATCGCCGGCCTGGTCCCTCGACTACGTTCGCTGCGTCAACCGGTCATCGCCGCGATCAACGGCGCCGCCGCCGGTGGTGGGTTTGCCATCGCTCTCGCCAGCGACGTTCGCATCTGTTCCGACTCCGCAAAGTTCGGCAGCGCCTTCGTGCGCCTCGGGATCTCGGGTTGCGACATCGGGGTGTCGTGGCTCCTGCCTCGGCTCATCGGAGCCTCGCGCTCGCACGAGCTGCTGCTGACGGGGCGGGTGTTCGACGCGGCCGAGGCCGACAAGTTGGGCCTCGTCAGTCGAGTCGTCCCTGGCGAAGAGCTGCTGGAGTCGGCGCTCACCACCGCTCGGCTGATTGCACGAAACAGCCCCATGGGAGTGTGGATGACCAAAGAGGTCATGTGGTCGAATCTGGAGACTGCGTCCCTTCAGGCCGGTATCGACCTCGAGAACCGTACCCAGATCCTGACGTCGCAGACCGAGGATTCACGGGCAGCAATGGCCGGATTCCTCCACGGGCAGCAGGTCGACTGGCAGAACCGCTGATCAACCCCGGCCTCGAAGTTCGTCGAGGTCCATGCAGAGCGAAACCGCGGTGACCACCGCCAGTTCGACCTCCGCGTCGGGCAGCGGATTGCGCACCAACTGACCGGCGAGGAGGTCCTCGAGCAGCCGTTGGTCGACACGGTCGGCCGCGCAGGCGACCGACGACTCGGACGCCCCGGCGGTGAATGGGTTCAGCGCCGATCGCGCGATCGCGTCGGCTCCGGCGCAACCGACGATCGCTACCGACACGGTGCGTGCCACCACCGCGTCCAACTCGTCGTCGGCCGCGAGCAGCGTGGCGGTTGGCTCGTCGAGACGCCTGCTCGCGCACTCGGCGTCCGCCGGGGCCAGCTTCAGGCCGACCTCCTCGCTTCGTTCGCTGAGTCGTTCGGCCGTCGGCCCAACGAGCGCCTCGGCGAGTTCAGCGGTCCCACACGAGGCCAAAACCAAGAAGCCGAGGACGAGCAGTTGGCGCTGGCGCATCGCCAGAACCTACCCGGCTCGGATGATGTCGTCGCGACCACCGCGTAACCCCTCTCCGCAGGACCGCAGAATGTCGCAAGGGGTCGGCCGACCGGCTGGTGACCGGGCTGGGGCCTGAGGCTTAGACTGTGACTGTCCCGTGGCATTCCGCCCGGACAGAGAGGGTCTCCGTGGAAGACGCCGTCATCATCGACGCAGTCCGGACTCCCATGGGGAAGAGGAACGGCAGCTTGTCCGGCTGGCACCCGGCCGATCTGGCCGCCGAGGTGCTGAAGGCCCTGGCAGACCGCAACGGTCTCGACCCGGCGACCATTGACGACGTCATCATGGGTTGCGTCATGCAGGTCGGCGCTCAGGCACTGAACGTGGGTCGAAACGCCGTGCTCACCGCCGGATGGCCCGAGTCCGTCCCCGCCACCACCATCGACCGACAGTGCGGATCGTCGCAACAGTCGGCTCATTTCGCGGCTCAGGGCGTGATGGCGGGGGCCTACGACATCGTCGTCGCCGCGGGGGTCGAGGTCATGAGCCTCGTTCCGATGGGCGCCACGGTGCTCGATTCGGTCCTCGGGGAGCCGTTCACCGGGAGCATGAAGCAGCGCTACGCCGAGGACGGCGGTCTGGTGCCCCAAGGCATCGGGGCCGAGATGATCAGCGACCGTTGGCAGCTCAGCCGTGAAGCCCTTGACGCCTTCGCCCTGCAGAGCCAAAAGCGCGCCGCCCGCGCCCGGGACGAGGGGCGTTTCGATGCTGAGATCGTTCCCGTCGCCGAGAAGATCTTGGATCGCGAGAACCACCGGATCGTCGTCAGCGGCGAAACGGTACGAACCGATGGCGGAATCCGCGAAAGTACGATCGAGAGTCTCGCCGCGCTGAAGCCGGCGTTCGTCGCAGACGGGAAGGTCACAGCAGGGAACTCGTCCCAGATCACCGACGGCGCATCGGCCGTGCTCATCATGAGCGCGAGCAAAGCCCGTGAACTCGGTCTCCGGGCTCGGGCCCGCTTCCATTCCTTCGCGGTGGCCGGGGTCGACCCGGTCACCATGCTCACCGGGCCGATTCCTGCGACCAGCAAGGTGCTCGCCCGCGCCGGGTTGACGATCGACGACATCGATGTCTTCGAGGTCAACGAGGCCTTCGCCTCCGTCGTGCTGGCCTGGGCGCAGGAGCACCATCCCGACATGGAACGGGTGAACCCCAACGGGGGAGCCATTGCCCTCGGGCATCCGCTCGGATGTTCGGGAACAAGGCTGCTCACCACGATGCTCCACGAGCTCGAACGCGACGGCGGACGCTTCGGCCTCCAGACCATGTGTGAGGGCGGCGGCATGGCCAACGCAACCATCATCGAACGACTCGCCTGACAAGGACAATCCGATGAACGACTTCACCCCAACCACGGACTTTCCCGAGGTCATCGACCAGGACACCCGGGCCATCGCCTCCGGGGCCAAACAGCGAGACGAGCGAATTCAGAGCCGCCGACGCACCGTTCTGGCGGCCGTCTCGGTCCTCGCAGTGGTCGCCCTGATTGCCGCAGCCTACCCCTGGCCGCGGGTGCTGATCGCCGTCGCCGTCGCCTACCTGGTGCTCCGCGTCGGATTCACCATTCTTGGATCGTTCGCCCGTCCCATTCCCGCGCCTCCCCCAGCCGGCGAACTCCGGCGAGTGAAGCTCACCTATCGTTGCTCCAGCTGTGGGACCGAGCTACGCATGACCCTGGCCAACGACGAGGTTCCCCAGGCTCCCCGTCACTGCGCCGACGAGATGGAGCTGACCACCGCCATAGAGGACGTGCTGTAACCCAAATCAGCGATACTGGGGTTCAGCGATACTGGGGCTCAGCGATACTGGGTGGCCGTGATGATGCCGGCCAGGACGGAGGCCAGGCCGCCCAGCAGGTACCAGTTGGACGCCGCGCCCGGGAGGACTTCCAGGTAGTTCAAGAGGATGGCGAGCACGCCGACGGCGAAGAAGACCAGCATCATGGCGGGTACCCAACGAGGCGACGGCCCTCGGAACTGTTGCTGCTGCTTCGCACGGGCGATCGCGGCACCCTCGGGCCCTGCGGGCGGGGTCGAGGTGGTTCCCTTGGGGGTTACCCGGCTCTTGCTCTTGTCGTGACGTGCCATAGCGGGAGCCAGCGTAATACCCCACGGACCCGTCGGTGCACACCACTAGGCTTCGCGAGTGGCACTTCCGGACCCGGCCCCCACTCCGCGCATCCTCGTCATCGACAACTTCGACTCGTTCGTGTACATCCTGGTCCAGTACCTGGGTGAGCTCGGAGCCGAGCCGATCGTGGTCCGCAACAACGTCTACGGCGTCGACGAGTTGGTCGCCATGGAGCCGGCCGGCGTGCTCATCTCGCCGGGGCCGGGAACTCCCGACGACGCCGGCTGCTCTCTCGAGGCCATTCGGCGCTTCGCCGGCGTGTGCCCCGTCTTCGGCGTGTGCCTCGGCCATCAGGCCATCGGGCAGGTCTACGGGGGCGACGTCGTCCGAGCTCCCGAACTCATGCACGGCAAGACGTCCATCGTCCGCCACCACGACACCGGCCTGTTCGCTGGTCTTCCCAACCCCATCGAGGCGACCCGGTACCACTCACTCATCGTGCAGCGCTACACCATCGGGAACGACCTCGAGATCACCGCCGAGACCGACGACGGCCTCGTCATGGGGATCCGTCACCGGACGTTCGACGTAGAAGGGGTGCAATTCCATCCCGAATCAGTGCTCACGATGGCCGGCAAGGATCTCGTCGCCAACTTCCTGAACCGCTGCCGCTGATCTCCCGTTACTCGCCGGTCGTCGGCGGCGAGTGGGTGGTGGTCGTCGGTGCCGTGGTGGAGGTCGTCGTGGCCGCAACCTCTCGGCCGACCCTGATGATCACTTCGGCTCCCTTCTCCAGCTTCGTGTTGGCCGCAGGGTCCTGAGCCGTCACCTTCCCGTCATCGTCGGAGCCGAAGGGAACGTCGACGAACTCGACCCTAGGGGTGAACCCGCGGTTGATGATGGCCTGCTCGGCCGCGGCCTGGGTCAGGCCCACCACCGGGGGAACCAACGCAGTTTCCGGACCATCGGAGACGTAGAGGGTGATCTGGCGGTCCCTCGACACCGCCGTCCCGGCCTCCGGATCACTTCGGATGACCAGACCCTTGGTGACCGTTGCCGAGGGCTCGGGGACGACGAGGGGGTTCGGTAACGTGCGCTGCCCAAGCAGATTGCTGGCTTCCTGCACCGTGAGACCCGCCAACTGGGGCACCTCGATCTCGGCCGGGCCGGTCGAGATGGTCAACGTGATCAGCGCCTCAGGGTTGACCTCGCCGGGCAACGGGTTCATGGAGATGACCGTGCCTTCGGGCACGAGGTCGTCGGCCTCGCGCTTGTAGTCGATACGCAGGCCGAGTGCAGTGAGGATGCTGGTCGCCTCCTCCTCGGTCAGACCTCGGACTTCGGTCAGGGTCACGGTCTCGGCAGCCTGGCTGACCTTGATCGTGACGGTCGAGTCCTCGAGGGCCTCCTCACTCTGCTCCGGGCTCTGCTCGAAGACCTCGTCGACCGGCACGTCCGGCTTGAGTTCGTACACCGCGTTGGGAACGAAGCCGGCCTCACGCAACAGCCGCTCGGCGCTCTCCTTGGTCTCGCCCACGACGTTGGGGACCGGGATCGTCGCGCCGGCCAGCTGTTGGTCCTCGGCGCCGACCTGGTTGTAGACGTAGTAGAACAACCCCCCCAGCAGAACGATGAGGCCGGCGAGGGCGACGAGGAACATGCCGTTGTGGCGGGGCGGTTCGTAGTAATCCTCCTCGACCAAACCGACCTCGGCCGCTGTGACCGCCAGCATGGCGCGGGTCTGATCGATTTCGGCTCTCGTCGCGGTTGTGGGCGCGGCGCCTGCCATCGGCGCCACCACGCCGGCGCCTGGCCGGTTGACGCCCTGCAAGGGTTGACCCTCGCGGAATCGGCGAAGCTCCGAGCGCAGTTCTTCCGCCGAGGGATAGCGGTCGTCGGGGTTCTTCGCCAGCAGACGGGCGATGATGGCTTCGAGCGCCTGCGGCAGCGCTGGGTTCAGTGACGTCGGACGCGGCGGGGCTTCTTGCACGTGCTTGTAGGCGATGGCAACGGGTGAATCGCCGACGAAGGGCGGTCGACCAGTGACCATCTCGAACAGCACGACGCCGAGCGAGTAGAGATCGCTGCGCGGGTCGACCGTCTTGCCCTGGGCCTGTTCGGGAGAGAAGTAGGTGGCAGTGCCCATGACCGAGCCCGTCTGGGTGAGTTCATCGCCCCCGCCGAAGGCCCGAGCGATGCCGAAGTCGGTGACCTTCACCTGGCCCGCTTGATTGACCAGGATGTTGCCACCCTTCACGTCTCGGTGCACGACGCCGTTCCGATGAGCAAAGCCCAGCGCCGCAGCAACGTCGGTGGCGACCTCGGCTGCCCGGTCGGGATGGAGCGTGCCCTCGCTGCGGACGATCTCGGCGAGACTCCGGCCTTCCACGTACTCCATGACGATGAAGTACGTGTTGTCGTGTTCGCCCCAGTCGTAGACCGCGACGATGCTGGGATGATTCAGGTTGGCAGCAGCCTGGGCTTCACGGCGGAAGCGCTCGACGAAAGCCGGCTCCGAGGCGAACTGCGGGAACAGGACCTTGATGGCGACCGGCCGATCGAGCAGTTGGTCGTGGGCGAGGAAGACATCGGCCATCCCGCCGCGCGCCAGCCGACGATGCAGCTCGTATCGGCCGTTGAGAATCGGGCGGGGGGTGGTGGCGTCAGTCACGGCAGTGCAAGGTTAGTGAGATCGAGCACGGCTCTGGTGGTCGGCGGACAATTCAGATTCCATTCGGGTCAGTCCTCCTGCGATCGGGCGTACGTCTCGATGAGCGCCCGGACGATCGGGCCGGCCGCTCGACCGCCCGTCTGGCCGGCCGAGCCTTCGACCCCC
>JAQCHM010000066.1 GCA_027730885.1 Actinomycetota bacterium
CCGCTCGACGGACGCTCGGTCCCTCGAGCCGTCGGAGGTCATCAAGATCCCCTACGAGCCGTTGCGACGCATCTACGCCCAGGACCCCGCCCAGCTCTGGAGAGTGGTCAAGCTCTTGGCCGAGCGCATTCGCACGATCGACGGTGTTCTCGCCGACTCGGTCTTCCTCGATGTCACCGGCCGCACCGCGAAACGCCTGCTGGAGATCGCCGGCCGCGAGGACGAGTTCTCGTTGCCCGTCACCCAGGAGGAACTGGCCGGCATGGTCGGCGCCAGCCGCGAGCGGGTGAACAAGGCGATCGCCAGCTTCATCCGGCTGGGCTGGCTCGAGCAGCGAGACCGCCGCTACGCCATCCTCGATCGCCACCAAATGGAGATCCGAGCCAGCTGACGCGATCAGCTGTCGTAACGATCGAGAATCGACGCCTCGGCAAGTCGCGACAGACCTTCTTTCAGCGTCTGGGCTCGGAAGGCATCGAAACCGTTGATGGACTCGATGTCCGAAGGTGTGGCCCGCAACAGCCGGGGCAAGGTTTCGAAATGCTGGACCAGTTCCTCAGCCGCGCTGTCGGACAAACGCGGGACCTTGGCCAGCAGCCGGAACCCTCGGGGCTCGAGCGTCTCGTCGAGGTCGGTGACCGAGGCGGCGAGATGCAACGTCTTGGTCAGAACCGCTTCGTCGAAGAGGGCCTCATCGTCCAGATCGGACAACGCATCCATCGCCTCTTCGAGGTGGAACGTTGCGTCCTCATGGAAGTAGTCGCGAACCAAGAGCCGCCGGTCGTCGACCACGCCCGCCATGAGTTCGTCGAGCTGCAGCCGCACCAGTCGGCCGTCCGAACCCAGCTCGACCAGGTTCCGATTGATCTCGGCCGCGATGCGAATGACCATCTCGCTTCGTTGCAGCACTTCGATGACGTCGCGAAGCGTGACGAGGTCCTCGACCTCGAGCGCGCTGAGCGTCTTGGTGACGGCGCTCAGACGGTTGCGGTAGCGCTCGAGGGTCTGGAGGGCCTGGTTCGAACGGTCCAGGAGTCGACTGACCGGCTCCAGCCGGTGTCGCTGGTCGCTGACATAGACCTGAATTTCCTTGCGGGACTGGGAAACCGCGACGACGGGCACGTGGAGCGAACGGGCAACCCGTTCGGCCGTTCGGTGGCGGGTACCGGTTTCGACGGTCGGGACATTGGGGTTGGGCACCAGGTGCACGTTGGCTCGGGCGATACGACTGGCGTCGCCGGCCAGGATGATGGCGCCGTCCATCTTGGCCAACTCGGTGAGTCGCTGGGGGGTGAACGCAGCATCGAGCAGGAATCCGCCGGAACAGATGTTGAGTACCTCCGACCCGTCGCCGATGACGATGAGTCCGCCGCGCCCGGACTGAAGTACCCGATCGAGGCCATCGCGCAACGGGGATCCTGGCGCAACAGTGGCCAGCGCACGCAGCAGGGCGCCTTCGGGTCGGGACTCCATCGGGACAGTCTAGGCCGTGCGAGCGAGCGCAGGCAGGAGGATGTCGAGCGCGTCCGACAGCGATCCGCACCGCAGCAACCGCAACCCGGTCGGCCCGCGTTCGACCGACGCCGGCACGACCGCCTGACGGAATCCCAACCGGTAGGCCTCCTGAAGGCGACGGTCGAGTTGTGTCGGTGACCGCAGCTCGCCCGCCAGACCGAGTTCGGCGCACGCTACGAGATCGACGGCAACCGGCGTTCCGCTGAGGGACGACCGAAGCGCGAACGCCATCGCCAGGTCGAGTCCGGGGTCATCGGTGCTGCTGCCACCGACCAACGACACGAAGACGTCGCGGGACAGAACCGGCACGTCGGCCCGTTGCTGCATGACGGCCAACACGAGACGAACGCGTGAGGTCGCCACGCCCTGAACCGCGAGCTGCGCCGCCTGTTCCCCGCGGGGTGCGGTGAGCGCCTGGATCTCCACCATCACCGGTCGGTGTCCGGCGAGGATCGGAACGACGGTCGACCCGGCAGCACCCTTGACCCGGTCCCTCAAGAACCTACGGCTCGGATCGAGCACCGGGGCGAGACCCCCGGCCCCCATCTCGAAGATGCCCGTCTCGGTCGTTGGACCGAAGCGATGTTTCACCGATCGCAGGAACCGCAGGTCGGAGCTTCTGTCGCCGGTGAACGTGAGCACCGTGTCGACCAGGTGCTCGAGCAGTCGGGGCCCCGCGAGCGACCCATCTTTGGTCACGTGCCCGACGAGCATGACTGATACGTCGTGTCGCTTGGCCTCGGCAACCAGCGCCGTCGCCGACTCTCGGACCTGCGTCACCGAGCCCGCAGACGAATCGATGCCTTCGACTCGCAGCGTCTGGACCGAGTCGACGACCACGAGCTGAGGCCTGTCGGCGGCCATCATGTCCTGGATCATCTCGGTGGACGTGCAGTCGAGAACGGTGAGCGTCGGCGGCAGCGAACCAAGCCGAGCCGCCCTCGCCGCGACCTGGGCGGGGGCCTCCTCGCCGGTGACGAGAACAACAGAGGCCCCGGTACCCGCAATCGCCAGCGCGATCTGAAGCGTGAGGGTCGACTTGCCAATGCCCGGTTCCCCGCTCAACAACGTGACCGATCCCGCGACGATGCCTCCGCCCAGCACCCGATCGACCTCGCCGACGCCGGTCGGCAACGGCACCGAGCCACCGGCCACGAAATCCCCGAGCGGGCGAAGCACCGCGGCAGGCGCCGCGCGCACACGAGGCAGAGCCTGCACCTCCTCGACGGTTCCCCACTCCTGACACGAGGTGCACCGGCCGATCCATGTGGCCGCCGAGACACCGCACGAGCGACAGACGTAGTGGCGTTTCGGTCTGGGAGATCGGCTGGCAGAGACCATGCCGCAGACCCTACTCAGCGCCAGTGACAGTCTCCGATCAGGCGAACGGTCTCGGTCCGGTGACCGACATTGCGTCACCGATGGCGAAGCTGCGGAGTACGGCGTGGCCGCGGGAGGCCTCGGTCGTTGTGCCGGGGCCGTACCACGCTGTGGCGAAACCCAAAGCCCTGGCCGCATCGAGATTGTCGAGTTGGTCATCGACGACGAGGATCTCGTGAGGTGCCAGTTGCGACAGCCGCCGCAACACCTCGAAGATCGGCGCGTCTGGCTTGCGAACCCCGATCGAACCGCTCACGACCCAGGGATCGATCAGCCCGTCGAGGCTGTGGCGGACGCGCAGTTTGTTGGCCCACACCGCCGAATCGTTGGTGACGCACGCCACCTGAACACCCTCGGCCCGGAGCGAACGCAGGAACCCGACGACACCGGGCGAGAGCTGGAAGTTCGCGAGGTACTCGTCATCGAGCTGATCCGACGCTCCTGCCACGCCGACCGCGTGCCAGAATTCGGCCGGCGTGATGCGCCCAAGGCTCAACAGCCGGGCCCGTGCGACGATGTCGTCGAGTGGAGTTGCCGAACCGCGTGAGCGGACGAACGGCACCAGGAGCTGCGCTATGTCGTCACCCTCTCGGTAGAGCACCCCCATGCTGTCGAGAGCAACCATCCTCGGAGCCGAGGTCGGTTCGAGTCGACCGAGGTCGGGCTCCGCAGGCCCAGTCATCGTGCCGGTCTTCGCACCACTCTGGCGAGACGCGACCGGCTTCGTGACCGGCGCCCGGCGAGAACGGGCCGCAGCCGGCCGACGACGCTCGGGCCGGAGCAGACGCAGCAGTTGGCCGAAGAGCACCAGTCCTCCGAGCGCTGCGGCGAGGACGGCCACCCCCCGCCACACCAACGCTGCCACCTTCTGCGTCGACGAATACACAGAAACCGAAACAGGGGACGTGTCGGCCAACGTCGCTTCCCATCGTCTCACGTCGCCGTTTCCTGCTGACGAAAAGTCGGCGGTACCCGACGATCGATCGGTGTCGACGGCCCCGGGAAGTCGAACGACCGCAGTGACCGACACGTCAGCCGGCGTCGCACCGTGCGACGCAGCCAGGTCATCGATCGTGCGCTGCAGCAGGCCGTCGAGTTCGGCGTCGCTGAAGCCGTCGAAGGTCGTGGGAGCGATCGTGCCGGTCAGCCCGAAGTCGACCCGCGCAAAGGAACGGTCGCGCTGCAGCCGAAAGTCGGTGAAGAGCCCGGAGTCCCCGGAGAGTTCCATCATCACCTGAGCGAACTGCTCCGGCGTCCCGAACGCCTTGGATGCCTTGGTGGTGATCGAACCCCCTTCGGTGCTCGTCGGTGGGTCGAGGGTCCATCCGCTCTGTACCAGGTCATCGAGGCGAAGCCCGTCGTCGCGCAAATCGACCAGGCCCGCCGCAGCCTCCTGGTCGAGCACCAGTTCGGTGGTGACCAGACCGGACCCATCCTCCTCGACCGCGACATCGACGAGCACGTCGGCCTTGCAGGACGCGACGAACGGCAGTGCCAGGACAAGCCCCAGCAACTGCCGTCGTCGGACTCGGCCCGACCATCGGCCGGACCATCGGTACAGCTTGTTCACCCGAGTGATTCGAGCGTCGAGGTCAGTCGCCGGTTTCGGCCAGCTCGGGCGTAGGAGGCGGCTGGAATCCCTCGTGAGCGACGAAACTCAGCTTCTTGGACCCGTCCTCGGCCTCGGCCACGTCGACCACCACGATCTGTCCGGCGCGGAACTCCTTGTAGAGAAGTTTCTCGGAAAGTTCGTCCTCGATCATGCGCTGGATGGCCCGGCGAAGCGGGCGAGCGCCCATGGTCGGGTCGTAGCCGTTGTCGGCCAGATGGAGCTTGGCAGCGTCGGTGAGTTCGAGGCCGATGCCCTGACCCTCGAGTTGGTCGGTGACCCGCTTGATCATGAGGTCGACGATCTCGATGACCTCGTTCTTGCTCAACTCGTGGAAGACGATGATCTCGTCGATGCGGTTGAGGAACTCCGGACGGAAGTGGTCCTTCAGCGCGTCGTGAACCTTGAGCTTCATGCGCTCGTAGGTGAGCGCCTCGTCGTTCTTCGCGAACCCCAACGTGGCCTTGCGAAGGTCCTGGGTGCCCAGGTTCGAGGTCATGATGAGCACGGTGTTGCGGAAGTCGACCGATCGGCCTTGGGAGTCGGTGAGCCGCCCCTCCTCGAGGATCTGCAGCAGCGAGTTGAAGACATCGGGGTGAGCCTTCTCGATCTCGTCGAACAGCACCACCGAGAACGGCTTGCGCCGAACGGCCTCAGTGAGCTGACCGCCCTCCTCGTAACCCACATACCCCGGGGGCGAACCGACGAGGCGACTGACCGTGTGTTTCTCCATGTACTCGGACATGTCGAGCGTGATCATCGAGCCTTCGTCGCCGAACAAGAAGCCCGAGAGGGTCTTGGCCAATTCGGTCTTGCCGACGCCGGTGGGTCCAAGGAAGATGAACGAACCGGACGGCCGCTTGGGATCCTTCAAGCCGGCACGAGTACGACGAATCGACCGCGAGACCGCCCGCACGGCATCGGCCTGACCGATGACCCGCCGGTGCAGCTCGTCCTCCATCCGTAGGAGCTTCTCGGTTTCCTCCTCGGTGAGCTTGTACACCGGGATACCGGTCCAGATCGAAAGCACTTCGGCGATCGACTCTTCGTTGACTTCATCGAAGAGATCGACGCCGGACGCCTTGATCTCGGCTTCCATGGTCTCCCGCTTGCCGAGAAGTTCCTTCTCGGCATCACGGAGACGTCCCGCTTCCTCGAAGTCCTGATTCTCGACCGCCGCCTTCTTGCGATCGATGACCGCGGACAGCTCGGCCTCGAGATCCTTGAACGCCGGGGGCGTACTCATGCGCTTGATGCGGAGGCGGGAACCCGCCTCGTCGATGAGGTCGATGGCCTTGTCGGGAAGGTGGCGGTCGGCGATGTAACGGTCGGCGAGATTGGCTGCAGCGACCAACGCCTGATCGGTGATGGTGACCCGGTGATGGCTCTCATAGCGGTCCCGAAGCCCCTTCAGGATCTCGATGGTGTGCTGCACGGTCGGCTCTTCGACCCGGATCGGCTGGAAGCGGCGCTCGAGGGCGGCGTCCTTCTCGAGGTGCTTGCGGTACTCATCGAGGGTCGTGGCGCCGATGGTCTGGAGTTCACCGCGGGCCAACATGGGCTTCAGGATACTGGCGGCATCGATGGCACCTTCGGCTGCACCGGCGCCGACGAGGGTGTGAAGCTCGTCGATGAACAGCACGATGTCGCCGCGGGTCTTGATCTCCTTGAGGACCTTCTTGAGACGCTCCTCGAAGTCGCCGCGATAGCGACTGCCGGCGACCAACGCGCCGAGGTCGAGGGTGTAGAGCTGCTTGCCCCGCAGCGTGTCGGGCACCTCGTCGTTGGCGATCTTCTGGGCAAGTCCTTCGACGATGGCCGTCTTACCGACGCCAGGCTCACCGATCAGAACCGGGTTGTTCTTGGTGCGCCGGGACAGCACCTGCATGACCCGCTCGGACTCTCGTTCACGACCGATGACAGGATCGAGCTTCTTCTCCCGAGCGAGCTGGGTCATGTTCCGGCCGAACTGATCGAGGATCAGCGATCCGCTGGCTGCCTCGCCCGAGCCCCCACCGCTGGTGGCGCTGGGCTTGCCGCCCGTGCTCTCCGAGCCGCCCGACGACCCGGCCGGACCGGAGTAGCCGCTGAGCAGCTGAATGACCTGCTGACGAACCCGGCTGAGATCGGCACCCAGCTTGACAAGAACCTGGGCCGCGACACCTTCTCCTTCGCGGATGAGCCCCAGCAGGATGTGCTCGGTCCCGATGTAGTTGTGACCCAGCTGAAGCGCCTCGCGAAGTGACAGCTCGAGGACCTTCTTGGCTCGGGGCGTGAACGGGATGTGGCCGCTCGGCGAGGAGCCGCCCTGGCCGATGATGTCCTCTACTTGGCTACGAACGGCCTCGAGCGAGATGGAGAGAGACTCGAGCGCCTTGGCTGCGACCCCTTCGCCTTCGTGGATGAGACCGAGAAGGATGTGCTCAGTGCCGATGTAGTTGTGGTTCAGGAGGCGAGCTTCCTCCTGGGCCAGAACCACGACCCTTCTTGCACGGTCGGTGAAACGTTCGAACATGAGAACTCCCGGGAGCGTGAGAACGAATGGGTCAAGTGTACCGGAGTGGCCCTGCCACGGTTTCTTTCATGGCCGGCGGGGAGCACCTGGAGGTGAGGCAATGGGCACTGTCGTGAAACAGAACGCTACCCGATGGGAGATCCCACGCCCGATCGGGAGCAACCTGGGTGCACGAGGGAGTGTCAAGGAGCATCACGAGGCGATGCGACCTATTTTGTACGGGTGGCCACGAACCCGCTCGCTCTGCTCCCGAACGCCATCACCGACAAGGAGCGGGTCGAGCAGACCCTTCTCGACGTCGTGCGGATCGACAGCGATCCCTACCTGACCGAGATCGCATCGCACCTCATCAAGGCCGGAGGCAAACGGCTGCGTCCGCTCTTCACGGTCGCCTCGGCCGCGGCCGGACTACCCGACGGCGCCGCGATCAGCGGCGACATCATCCGCGGGGGCGTCGCGGTCGAGCTGGTGCACATCGGCTCGCTCTACCACGACGATGTCATGGACGATGCCGTGCTGCGACGTCAGGTGGACAGCGTCAACGCCCGGTGGGGCAACCTGCGCGCCATCCTGGCCGGCGACTACCTGCTGGCCAAGGCATCGGAGATCGCAGCCCAGCTCGGGACCGAGGTCGCCGGGTTGTTGGCCGCGACCATCGGCAAACTCTGCGAAGGTCAAGTCGGCGAACTCCAGACCCTCTTCGATCTCGATCGGACCGAGGCTCAGTACTACCCGTCCATCGCCGGCAAGACGGCGTCGCTGTATGCGGCGGCCTGTCGCATCGGTGGCATCGTGTCCGGCCAGAGCCAGGCGAACATCGACCAGCTCACCGAGTTCGGTCGGTTGTATGGCCTCGCGTTCCAGATCATCGACGACGTGCTCGACGTCATCGCAACCGACGAGCAGCTGGGCAAGCCCGCCGGGAACGACATGATCGAGGGGGTCTACAGCCTCCCTGTCATCTTCGCGCTCGCGTCACCCGGCGGCGACGCGCTCCGATCGCTCCTCGTCGACGGGCTCGCCGGCGAAGATCGTCACCGTGCCATCGAACTCGTCCGTCAAGGACCAGCCGTTGCTCGTTCGCTCGACTCGGCAGCAGACTTCGTCGAGCAGGCGAAGCAGGTGCTGGGTGGGGTGAGCAGCAACCAGGCAGCGAGTGCCCTCGCCGGTGCCGCCGATCACCTTCTTCAGTCGGTCACCGCCATCGACGTTGCCTGAATCGCTTTCGGCAAAAAGGCCACCGGGTCGGCGCGGGCGCCCGACGGCGGACCGGTCTGGGCTAGCTTCGGAGCGTGGACCACGCGGCTCGACTCCCTCTCGTCGGAGAGCTCCGCCCGCCCCGAGTGTCCCCGCCGACTCGGGATGCAATCCTGCGCGGCTTGGTCGCGTTCCGGTGGGTTGTCGGAGCGTGGATGGTGGGCGTGTTCGCCTGGGAAGTCTTCGACCGGTCGCGCGGCCCGCGCCCGGACGTCTCGCGTCCGGTGCTCGGGCTCGCACTTCTCGCCGGCGCCGTGGCCTTCATGGCTCTCCTCACCGCCGCCTACCGAACGAACGCTCGAGCGCTGCTCCGGCCCGCGCTGATCACAACCGAGATCTGCATCGCGGCCACGCTGTTGTTCCTCGACACGTTGGTCTACGGCTCGGCTCACTCCCAAGCTCTTCCGACCATTTGGCCGGTCGCGGTCATCTTCACCGTTGCCCTGGCCGCCGGGGGACGGGCGGCCGTCACCACCGGGCTCGGCCTCGGACTGGTTCGCTACGCCGGTTGGCTCCTCTACCCGACGGACGACCCCAGTCCCGTCGGCACTTCCTCCTCGTGGAACATGTCCCGCGTCGCCAGCGCTGTGCTGTTCGCCGTTGCCGGGTGGGTGGCCGGGTACCTCCTCGACCAGCAAGAGCGCTCCGACCGCGCCATCTCCGCCTTCCGAGCCCGAGAGGAGGTCGCCCGCACGCTCCATGACGGCGTGCTCCAGACGGCGGCGGTCATCCAACGACGAAGCGACGACCAGGCGCTCGTCGACCTCGCTCGCACCCAAGAGCACGAGTTGCGCGAGTTCCTGTTCGGAGCCCGCACGTCGGACCAGGGCATCGCGGCGGCTCTGCGCGCCGCAGCCCGCCGAGCCGAGCAGCGCTACGGGATCTCGGTGCAGGTCGTCTGCGCACCCGACCTGCCGCCAGGCGACGACCGAGCGATCGAAATGATCGGTGGCGCCGTGGGCGAGGCGCTGACCAACGCCGCCAAGCACGGCGACGCTGGGCGGGTGACCATCTACGCCGAGCCCGGCGATGACGACCTCGTCTTCGTGTCGATCAAGGACAACGGCGCCGGTTTCGACGTCGGTACGGCCACGATGGGCGAGGGAATCAAGCGCTCGATCCACGGCCGGGTCACCGAGGCCGGCGGCCGGGCCGAGGTCGATGCTCGACCCGGCCGGGGGGTCGAGGTTCGTCTGTGGGTACCCATTGCCGGCGGCCACAACGAGCGTCGGGGCCCGACCCAGGAAGGGACCAACGTCTCATGACCTTCACGAGTCACGTCACGGTCGTGCTCGTCGACGACCACACGATCTGGCGAAGCGGTGTGCGAGCCGACCTCGGACCCAACTTCGTCGTCGTGGCCGAGGCTGGCGACGCCGACTCGGCCATCGCCGCCATCCGGCAGCACCGCCCGAATCTGGTCGTCTGCGATCTCAACATGCCGAACGGCGGGGGGCTCAAGGTTGCCAGGGAGTGCGGAGGTCTCTCCAACATCGTGATGCTCACCGTGTCAGAGGCCGAGCGCGACCTTCTCGACGCGGTAGCGGCCGGCGCCAACGGCTACCTGGTCAAGTCCACGCCGCCCGAGGAACTGCGGCTGGCGTTGTGGAGGGCCGCTCAGGGTGAACCGGTGTTCTCACCTGCGCTGGCGAGTCTCGTGCTGGGCGAGTTCCGCAAGATGAGCAAGACGTCCGGCCCTACCCACACGCTCTCCGATCGAGAACGAGAGGTGCTGCAGTACGTCGCAAGGGGCCACACGTACAAGGAGATCGGCGAAGAGTTGTACATTTCGGCCAAGACGGTCGAGAACCACGTGCGGAACATCCTCGGCAAGCTGCACCTCAGCCGGAAGCAAGAGCTCATTCGCTACGCCTTGGAGCACGGGATCGAATGACGAGGCGGGCGATCCTCGGCCTGCGGTGGCACGACGCCGAGGTGGCACTGCGCGTCTGCGCGGCCGCCGCTCCCGCTTCGACGTTCGAGCCATTGATCGGGCGAACCCTCGAGTTCCGAGTGGTCACGCCACAACCGACCCACTGTCTCGGCCGCTCGGGCAGCGGGCTCTACGACTGCGCCAACCGGCCGACGTCGGTCAACCGGAAGTGCACGCCGTGCTCGGTCGCCGACGCTGCGCACGCCTCGCTCCTGCACCACTCGCATCGCCGCGACGGTGAACCCCCGCAGGACGGTGCCGTGGCCGACCACCTCGCCCAACCGAACGTCCTGTACGTTGCCGCGTTTCGCGACGGGTCCCTCAAGATCGGTACCAGCAACGCCGAGCGCGCGATCACACGCCTGGCCGAGCAAGGGGCATGGATGGCGGTACTGGTCGCCGAAGCGGTCAACGGGTACCTCGTCCGCATCGTCGAGGACGCCGTGACCAAAGTCGTCGGACTTCCACAGAGCGTCTCGATGGTTCGCAAGCTCCAGGGATTCGAGCGTCCCCTCGACGACGCCCTCCTCCGAGTCCGCCTCAACGAGGCAACCCGTCGGATCCATCAGTTGATCGAGGGCACGGACGGCGTCAGCGCCATCGAACAACCGTGGCGGTTCGACCACAGCGACCGGTGGGAACGTGTCGTGCGGTATCCCGCCGACCTCGCGGTGGGGGCGCACGAGTTGACGATCTTGGCGGTCTGCGGTCGGGTGGTGCTCGCCCGGATTCCAGGCGATGACGGCGCCGCCGATTCGTTCGTGGCCGACCTCGGCCGCCTGTACGGACACGAACTCGAATGGGGTCGGTTCGGCACTCCGACCCTCACCGTTCAGGGCGCACTGTTCTAGCAGGATGCGGAAAAGCGGGGCCCGTGGCGTGGGGTGAGTCTCGGCGGGTCTGATCGGCTGTTGTG
>JAQCHM010000067.1 GCA_027730885.1 Actinomycetota bacterium
CTGTCGAGTCGGCGGCGTCGCTTCCACCCGAGCCGGCGTCCGAGCCGCTGCTGCCGCACGCCGCGGCAACAAGCGTCAGCGCCGCCATGAGGGCGGCCATCATCCGAAGCGACCGCCAACGCGGCTCGGGCGATCGAGTTCCTTTACGGCTTATCATTTTCTCCCCTTCGTTGATTTCGTGTGATCCGTCACTGGACCACCAGGGAAGACCCGGTCCCCGCTTGGGATCAGGCTGGCCCCCAGCGGGCGTCACCAGAGCACAAAGCGGCGAGGCCCGCCACTTTGTCTGGACATTGTGATCCCAAAGGCGACGCGGCCCGTCAGGAGATGATCTGAATGGCCGCGAAGATCAGAAGGGCAACGGCCAGGAGCATGATCGCCAGCGATGCGAGACCGTCGCGATGCGTCCCCTCGTGCGGTGTCTGTCGGCGCTCCTGAGTCATGAGGCAGATGCTACGTCGCCCGTTGCGCGAGTGGGCAACCCGCTGATCACCCCACGCCGGGGTTGATGGGCGCGTCGGCGATGACGCCGGCCTCGGCGAGGGCGGCGAGCTCTCGGTCGCCGAGACCGAGCGGGGTGAGAAGCTCGAGGTTGTGTTCGCCGAACCACGGGGACCGGACCATCTCGTGCGCCGTACCGGTGACCCGGCGCCAGGTCGGTCCGCTCTGGCGGTACGGGTGCATCTTCTCGTTGGGCACGACGCGCCAGAACCCGCGAGCGTGCAACTGGGTGTCGTCGTGCATGCGGTGGGTGTCGACGACGACCGACGCCGGAATGCCCGCGGCCTGGCAGCGGTCGGCAACGTGTTCGGGCTCCTGCCCGTTGGTCCAGTCGCTGATGACCGTGTCCAGCTCGTCCTGCCGCGCATGGCGCTGGGCCAGGTCCAGCGACGCCAGGTCACGACGGCCGACGAGATCGGCGAGCGCGGACCACTGCTCGTCGGTGCGGACCGAGAGCACGACCCACCGATCGTCCGACGGATCACCGGCCGGGTAGGAGCCCTGGGGAGCGAAGCCCGGGTGTCGGTTGCCACGGAAGCCCGGGTCTTCGCCTCGCGCCGCAGCCACGAAGGCGGGACCGGCCATCACCGAAGCGGTCTCGCGTTGGGCCAGATCGACGTGGCGACCGGTCCCGAAGCGGTCGCGGGCGATGAGCGAGAGAGCCACGGCCGCGACCGCGTTCAACCCGCCGACGGGGTCGCCGTAGGAGATCCCCGACTTCACCGGCACGTCGTCGTCGCCATACCCGGTGAGCGACATGAGGCCGGACATCATCTCGATGATGGGCCCGAAGCCGACGTGGTTGCGAAGCGGACCGTTCTTGCCGAACCCGGCCATGGAGACGAGCACCAGGTCGTTGTTGGCGGCGCGCAGCACTTCATCGGTGAGTCCCAGGTTGTCCATCACGTCGGCGCGGTAGTTCTCGATCACCACGTCGGCGTCGGCGACCAGCCGAAGGAAGACCTCACGTCCGGCGGGTTGTGCAAGGTCGAGGGTCAGGGACTTCTTCGAGTGGTTGTACTCGTTGAAGTAGTACGCGCTGTTCCAGGGGTCGGGGATCGAGGGGTCCTGGGGAACGAGGGTGCGGATGTTGTCCCACGCACTCGGCGATTCGATCTTCACGATCTCGGCCCCGAGTTCGGCCAGCAGCTTGGTGGCGTACGGGCCGGCCCACATCATGGTGAGGTCGAGGACACGCAGACCGGCGAGGGGTAGGCCGGTCACCTCCGGTTCGCGGATCGTTGGTCGGGTGGCGTCGGGCGTTGGGGAGGACGCCGGCACCCAGCCGAGGCCGGGGAACGGGCGGCCTGGCACACGAATCGGTCCGGTGTCCGCGGTGCCGATGTCGTCGAAGAACTCGCGGAGGGCGTAGGCCTCGTCGGCCAGCAGCTCGCGCGGCGTTCGCACCGCGCCGAAGGGGACGCGGTGGACGGGCGACAGGGCGACGAGCTCGTCCTTGGTCCGTTCGATCATGAACGACATGACGTGGGCCAACAGCTCGTCGTTGTGTTCGGCTCGGATGAGCGGGTCGACGAAGCGTTCGTCCGTCGCCACGCCGTCCTCGAAGAGTCGGAGGAACGCCGGGGCCTGGCGTTCGAGGCAGCAGACCCCGCCGAAGCCGTCGGCGCAGCGGTAGACGCCCCAGGTGGCGCGGACGCTGTTGCCGAGGCGGGTGACGGGGGCCTGGAGCGAGTACTCACTCTGGGCGCCGTAGAGCTCGGGCATGGACGCGGCGCACTCCTGCATCGAGAGATCGAGCCATTCGCCCCGGCTGGTGCGACCTCGGCCGAGGAGCAGTGCGGTGGTCGCGGCGAAGGCATGGAGACCTCCGAGGAAGAACGCCTGCGAGCCGCCGGTGACGAGCGGGCTCCGGTAAGGCTCGCCCGTCAGGCTCATCAGCGACCCGGCCGCGAACTGCACGGCCGGTGTCGTGCGCCAATGGGAGCGGGGCCCGGTCTGGCCGAACGGAGTGATCGAGGTGATGATCAGTTGCGGGTGGCGCTGTCGGAGCTCGAGCGGGTCGAGGCCGTTGGCGGCCAACCAACCCGGTGCCTGGTCTTCGATCAGCACGTCGGCACTCGCGACCAACGCTGCGAGGTCGACGTCGGCCAGCGCGACGCGCTCGGCCCCCGTGACGAGGAAAGCGGTCTCGTCGGGGTCGAGGAGATCCCCGTCGGCGGGGACCTCGACCCGGATCCGTCGGGCCCCGAAGCCGCGGAGCTGTCGTGCGCAGAAACCGGCGGGGATACCGCCGCCGATTTCGACGACCGTCATCCCGGCCAGAGGTGGTAGTTCAGCCATCGGCCGATCTTGGTTCAGCCGTCCGTCAGGAACGAATCGAACCCCACCCACCTCGTTCTGCTCCACAGCCTCCTTCTGCAGTGCAGCCACCGCCGAAACCCCGGTCCGTGTACTGCAGAACGGCCGGCGTTCCGAACTGCGGTACAGCGACCGCCGAAACCCCGGTCCGTGTACTGCAGAACGGCTGGGGTGGGCCGGTCCTTCGGCCGTCGTCGGCGCGAATCGTCGACGACGACGTCTCCCGCCCTTTACTCCTCGTGGTGGGCGTCGCGGTTCTGGAAGGCTTCCTTGGTGCCGCCGTCGCGGCGAGCCCGGAAGAAGTTGAACTCGCCCTCGTCGAACTTGACGTTGGTGCCCAAGGCGTGACCGACCATGCCGGCGTGGATGTAGCCGCTGATGCCGAGTTGGGCCAGTGGCATGTTGTGCGCGGCCTTGCCCATGACCAACGCATCCTTGGCATTGCGGCAGACCTTCTCGACCCACACCGCCACGGTGGCGTCGAGTCGGTCCTCAGGAACGGACCGGTTGACCAAGCCGATCTGCTCGGCGGTCGGGCCGTCGAACTGGTCACCGAAGAGGAGGATCTCCCTTGCCTTCTTGGGCCCGTACAGGACGATCAGGTGAGCAAGATTGAAGGTGTTGCCGGCCAGACCCAACCGTTGCTCTGCGTGGCTGAATCGGGTGGTGTCGGCGCACAGGGCGAGGTCGGACACCTCGACGAGGAACATCCCGATGCCGACGCAGTGCCCATGGACCTGGGCAATGACGGGTTTGGCCGATGTCTGGAACGCCTCGACGGCTCGGCCGAGCCTGCGGTCGACGGCAAGCCTTGCCCGTTGACTGAGGCGGGGCGGACGTTTGCCCGGTTCGGCGCCGACGTGTCCGTAGTGGATGGCGATGTCCTCGAAGTCGTCGCCGACACAGAACGACCCGCCGTTGCCCCGCAGCACGATGACCCTGACGTCGTCGTCGTCCTCGGTGGATCAGCTCGACCAGGCGGTCGAGGGCCGCGAACGGAAGGGCGTTGCCCTTCTCGGGACGGTCCAGGACGAGATGGACGACCGCTCCGTCCTTCTCGTAGAGCACCTCCTGCTCGGTCCGACTCGGCGAGGCGGTCTCGGTTGACGGGTCGGGGCTCATCGTTTTCCTTCGATCTCGGCGAGGATCTCCTCGGTGTGTTGGCCCAGGTCGGGTGCGTCGGTCACGCGGCCGCGGGTCTCGCCGTCGAAGCGAATCGGTGCGCCGACTGAACGTCCTCGGTCGACCCCGTCGGGGCCGGCCACCTGGACCCACGCACCCGCGGCCTCTGCTTGAGCATCGGCCGCGACCTCGAGTGGGGTCTGGACCGGCCCCCACCAGACGTCGTGCTCGGCGAAACGCTGGGACCACTCCGCGAGTGGCCGCCGAACGAACTCGGCATCGAGCTCGGCGATGAACGCCGCACGGTTCCTACCGACGGCCCGGGCGTCGGCGAAGCGCTCGTCGTCCAGAAGCTCGGGACGTCCGACGGCGGCGATCACCGCCGGTAGGTGGCGGTCGGCCTCGACGCCGACCAGGACGAACCAATGATCGTCGGAGGTGCGGTAGACGTTGAACAGTGGCGTGCGGCTCTCATTTCGGTCCGCAACCGGTTTTGGGGCTGCACCGTTGGCGGCCATGCCGATTTCGCCGGCCAGCGACCACATACCCGATCGTAGGAGCGAGGCCTCGACGAAGCGACCGCGCCCGGTGTGGTGGCGGTCGTTGACGGCGGCAAGAACGCCGGCCACCGCGGACATGGCGGTGAACATGTCGCCCAGCCCGTTCATGAAGGGTGCCGGCGACGAGCCTGGCGGCGTCAGCTGGTGCAGGACGCCGGCCCGGCCGAAGAACGCGGCCAGGTCGTAGCCAGCGGCCTCGCGCTCGGGGCCTTCCCACCCGTAGGCGGTCACCGAGCAGTACACCAGTCGAGGATGACGGTCGGTCGCGAGGGCGGGGGCGAGACCGAGACGTTCCAGAGCGCCGGGGCGGAGATTGGTGACGAACACGTCGGCCCGCGACAACAGCGCCTCGCGCACGTCTCGCCCAGTCGTGGTCGCCAGGTCGAGTTCGACGGATCGCTTGCCCCGGTTGACCGCCGAGAACGATGGTGCGTGCGCGGCCGGCGAATCCGGCGGCGGGCGGAACAGGTGGCGCATCGGGTCGCCGCCGGTCGTCTCCACCTTGATGACATCAGCCCCCAGTCGGCCAGTACGCCGCCGACCGCGGGTCCCGCCCCCCAATGGGCGAGCTCGACGACCTGCAACTGCTCGAGGGGACCCGCGCCCATCGGGTTGCTCCGGTCCATCTCGGCATCGATGGTCAGAGGTGGGGGAGGATCTCTTCGGCGACCTGTTCGAGGACCTCGTAGCGGGGATCGAACGGGGGCAGGACCATCAGTTGGTCGAGGCCCTCGTCGCCCAGAACGCCCAGCCGATCGACGATCTCCTCGACCGTGCCGATGATGCAGGTTGCCTCCATCAGCTCCTTCGACACGAACTGCTCCTCGTCGGGCATGACCCAACAGTTGTGGCCCTGGTGGACGTACTGGTGTCGGACCTCGGCCGGGATTGCCTCCATCTTCTGCACGTAGGCGTCCCATCGGGGCATACCGGCCGCGGCCGGCTGCTTGCCGTAGTTGCGGACCTGGTCGTAGCTGTAGTGCATCGAGGCCATGGCGAAGGCGCCGCACAGACGTTTCACCCGATCGGAGTCGCGCGCCTCGCCTGGTTCGAGGACGACGATGGTGGTGAGCGACGAAGTGAAGTAGCTGCTGCGGTCGAGGTCTCGACCGGCCTCCGACGCGCCGGCCTCGATCATGCCCCACACCCGCAGCATCCCGCCCGCTCGAGGCGGGACCGACAGCACCGCGCCGTCGCCATGCTTTCCGGCCAACGCCAGGGACTTGGGACCGAAGCCCGAGACGTACATCGGGATCCGGTGCTCGAAGTCGACGAATCCCTTGTCGGGCATGATGTGGCGCACCGGTGACACGCGGCCCCGCCACCGGAAGTCCGCTTCCTCACCGCGTAGCAGGGGGCCGAGGACGGTGAGGTATTCGTCGAACTCGGCGATGGGCATGGGTTTGTGGCCCATGATGCGCATGGCGGTGTTGCCGGTGCCGATGCCGAGGAAGGTACGCCCGGGCGCCATGGCGTTGATGGTGGCAATGCTCGCCGCGGTGACCGGAGCCGGCCGAGTGGCGGCGACCGACACGCCGGTACCGACCTGGATGGTGGACGTGCGGGCTGCGACCAGAGCGAGAGTGGCGTAGGGGTCGGACCAGATCATGTGGCTGTCGGCCAGCCATGCGTGGGTGTAGCCGAGTTGCTCGGCTCGGACGACGTAGTCGATGTCGTCGATCTTCGAAGCAATACAGACCGCAAGTTGCATGCGGGTTACGCTCGCGCGCCTATGAGCAGCGCGCCAAATCCCTCCGAGACCTCCAGCGCCACGGCCATCCCGATCCTGGAGATCGGTCGGGCATGGATGTCCGACCCTGGAACCGGCGCCCGGGCCGTTGAGCTGGGCCTCGCACCGGGGTTTGCGTTCTGGGTTCTGGGCCGGGCCGGTGCCCTGGGCGACGTCTCGCCCGAGGGCGCGGCAGCGGCCATCGGGTTCATGACCCCGAGTCTCGTCAGCAAGAACTGGGCCCAGAAGGGCGACCGGTCGCCCCGTGACTTTGCTTTGGAGTACGCCGCAGTTGCGGCCGCTTGGGGTCGTCGCACCTTTGCCGACGTCGACCCGGCCCGCCTGGCTCGCCTCCAGACACTGGCCAACCGGGTGACCGCAGCGGCCCCAGCATCGGTTGGCGCCCTCTTCGCCGGCTGGCGCACCCTCCCTCAGCCCGACGATCCCGCGGGAGGCGTCACCGTTGCGTTGAACGTGTTGCGAGAAATGCGCGGCGCGGCCCACGTTGCCGCGGTGCACGCTGCGGGCCTGACCCCTCATCACGCCATCATCTCGTTCACCGCAGACCCCATCCGGGGCGGCGCGGCCGGAGCCGAGCGCTTCGGCTGGCCGGCGCCCCATCCTGAGCCCGACGAGGCAGGCCGGGCCCGGGCCGAGGAGATGACGACCGTCATCTGCGCCCCGAGCTTTGCCGCACTCGAGCCGGCGGAACGATCCGAGTTCATCGACCTCGTGCTCGAAGCGAGGGCTCAGCCCAGTTGAAGCACCTCAGCACGCTGCCGGGCGCGAACCCGGACATGCGGCGAGCCAACGCAGGGCTGGTGGTTGCCGCAAGCGCCATGCTGCTCATCAGCTTCGTCGGTACGGCAACCAACATCGCCGTGCCCGTCCTCCAGGACGAGTTCGCGGATTCATCGTTGTCCACCATCTCGTGGGTGGTCTCGGGGTTCAACGTCGTGCAGGTCACCTTCATGCTGCTCGGGGGTCGACTGGCCGACCGGCTGGGGCGCAAGAGCGTGTTCCTCACGGGGATGCTGTTGTTCGCCCTGGGTGCGGCCTTGTCCGGATTCGCCCCGACGATTCTGCTCGTCGTCGCAGCTCGGGCCATTCAAGCAGTCGGCGCTGCGTTGATACTGCCGTCATCGCTGGCCGCGGTCCTGCCGCAGTTCCCCCGCGAGCGTCACGCGACGGTCGTGTCCATGTGGTCGTCGATGGGGGTGTTCGGAGCGGCCGCCGCGCCCACGATCGCCGCCGGTGTGTTGGGCATCTCGTCGTGGCGTGTCGTCTTCCTCCTTGCGGTGCCCGTCGCCCTCGTCGCCTTCGTTGCCGGCTCGCTCGTGCTCTTGCCCGACGAGTCCCGTAAACCGGAACGTCGACTCGACTGGGCGGGCGCGACGGCCGGGACCTTGGCCCTCGCCGCGACGGTCTTGGTCATCGTCCAGGGTCGGGTGTGGGGCTGGGCCGACGTGCGGATACTGGCGGCCATTGGCATCGCGGGTGTCGCCGCGGCGGTCTTCGTCGTGAGCTCGATGCAGCACGACGAGCCGCTCATCGACTTCGGCCTCTTCGGTATCAGATCGTTCACCGTCGTGACGCTGGCCACCTCGCTGCTCGCGCTCTCGACCACCGCGACCTGGTTCCTCTATCCGCTCTTCATGCGAGAGATCTGGGACTACAGCATCCTCCAGGTGGGTCTGGCCATGACGCCGGGGCCGTTGATCCTCGTCGTCTCGGCGCCGTTCTGCGGACGGTTCGCCGACCGAAACGGCTACCGGGGCCTGCTCACCCTCGGGGCAATCCTGGCCAGCGTCGGCACGGCGTGGATGGCCATCTTCCTCGCTCCCGGCCGTCCGTATGTCTTCGCCTTCCTTCCGGGCACGTTGCTGATCGCCTTCGGCATGTCGTTCATGCTCGGTCCGGGGAATTCGGCGGCGTTGCGTGATGTGCCGCCGGTTCAGTTGGGTGCTGCCAACGCGGTCTACAACACGTGCCGACTCCTCGGTGGCTCGCTGGGTGTGGCGATGGCCGCATCATTGCTGGGCAACGTCGACGGGGCACACCCGCTGGCATCGTTCCAGCTCGCCTGGTGGGTCGTGGTCGTGCTGATGGCACTGGCCGTTCCCATTCTTTGGTTGGCCTATCCTCGAACGGATGACACGATCAACCAGCGAGCCTGAGGCCACGCTTCCCACCGAGCGAGTGGACGCCGATCGTCTGTGGTCGAGGTTGACCGCGATGGCGGCGGTCGGTGCCACCGTCAACGGTGGCAACAACCGACAGGCGTTGAGCGACGACGACGCAGCGGGTCGAGCGTTGTTCCTCGGTTGGGCGCTGGCGGCCGGCTGTTCGGCCGAGACCGACGAGATCGGCAACCTGTTCGTTCGCCGGCCGGGCACCGATCCTGACGCGTCTCCCGTGCTCATCGGAAGCCATCTGGATACCCAGCCCACCGGTGGCCGCTTCGACGGTGTCTACGGGGTGCTTGGAGGTCTCGAGGTGATCGAGCGGATCAACGATCTGGGCGTCGCTGTCGTGGCGCCAATCGAGTTGGCGGTATGGACCAACGAGGAAGGGTCTCGGTTCCCCCATTCCATGATGGGCTCGGGTGTGTGGGGTGGGGTGTTTTCGCTCGACGAGGCGTTGGCCCTGGTCGACGTCGACGGCATCTCGGTGGCGGATGAACTGGCTCGACTCGGTTGGGCCGGGAGCCGCCCGGCGCGACCGTCGCCCTATCGCTGCGCGTACGAGCTGCACATCGAACAGGGGCCGATCCTCGAAGCTGAGAACGTCGAGATCGGCATCGTCACCGGGGTGCAAGGTCTGCGTTGGTTCACGATCGAACTCGCGGGGTTCCCGGCTCATGCCGGTCCGACGCCCATGGAGGGTCGGCGAGACCCGGGGCGGGTCATTGCCAACATCGTCGAGCGGGTGTACCGGCTGATCGACGACCACGGACCCTGGGCCCGCGCAACCTTCGCCCAGTTCCGTTCCTGGCCGACCAGCCCCAACACGATCCCGGAACGCTTGACCTGCACCCTCGACCTTCGGCACCCGGAGCGATCCGTACTCGATCACCTCGAAACCGAGATGCGCGCCATCGTCGCCGAGGAGGCCGGTCGACGCGGCGTCGTCGCCTCGTTGACGGTCGACAACTCGTCGCCGCCGGTGACGTTCGACGAGAACTGCGTCGCCGACATCGAGTCGGCAACGACCGAACTCGGATTCACGGCCCGGCGCATCGTCTCGGGCGCGGGCCACGATGCGTGCTACGTGGCGCTCCACGCGCCGACCGCCATGATCTTCGTGCCGTGCGACAACGGCCTCAGCCACAACGAAGCCGAGAACATCAGCAAGGATCAGGCCGAACGTGGGGCCAGCGTCCTGCTGAACGCCGTCCTGACGCAGGTCTCGAAGGTCCGTGCGTGATGGCTGACCAACCACCACCCTCCAAGCCGCTCGAAGGCGTCCTCGTCGTTTCCCTCGAGCAAGCGGTCGCCGGTCCGCTGGCGACCGCCCGCCTCGCCGCGGCCGGCGCGCGGGTGATCAAGATCGAACGACCCGAGGGCGACTTCGCCCGCGGTTACGACGTCGCGGCCAACGGCATCTCGAGCTACTTCGCCTGGGGGAATCAGGGCAAGGAGTCCATCGCCCTCGATCTCAAGCAGCCGGACGATCTGACCCTCATGAAGCGGATGCTCGAGCAGGCCGACGTGTTCGTGCAGAACCTGGCAGTCGGTGCAACCGCCCGCATGGGCCTCGACGCGGCGACCCTTCGGACGGCGCATCCCGGTTTGATCGTCTGCGACGTCTCGGGATACGGGCCCGACGGCCCATACGCCGAGATGAAGGCGTACGACTTGCTGGTCCAGGCGGAGAGCGGTTTGTTGTCGATCTCGGGTCCGCCGGGTCCGTACGGCCGCGTCGGTGTGAGCCTGGTCGATGGCATCACCGGGTACAACGCGGCCATCGCCATCATGGAGGCCCTCTACCGAAAGGCGCGGACAGGAGAGGGTGCACATCTGGAGACGTCGCTCTTCGCCTGTGCCGCCGATCTGATGACGGTGCCGTTGCTGCATTTCGACTATCTGGGCAAGGCGCCCGAGCGAGTGGGCCTGGCCCATCCTTCGGTCGCTCCGTACGGTGGGTTCCAGACGGCCGACGATCAGACGGTCGTCATTTCCATCCAGTCCGATCGCGAGTGGCGCACGTTGTGCGAGGAGGTGATGGATCGTCCCGAACTTGCCGATGACCTTCGCTTCGTCACCAACAACGATCGATCGGCCAACCGCGCCGAGACCGACACCATTGTGTCCGACGCCTTTGCCCGGTTCGACCGGGTCGAGCTCGAGGACCGGCTTCGGTCGTCGCGTATCGCCTTCGGCGCGGTCAACCAACTGAGCGACCTTTCGAGCCACGCGCAGCTCCGCCGGGTACCCGTCGAGCATCCGCTGGGCACCGTCGAACTGCCGGCTCCTCCGGTCACAGCGGACTGGCATGAAGCCCTGAGGGTTCCCGCCATCGATGAGCACGGAGCCGCGTTGCGGGCCGAATTCGCCGCCCGGGTTCCCTGACGAGCTAGGAAGTCCGTCGCCGTCCCGGATGCGGCCGAGGCGCCGTTCGGCAACCGAGCGTTGCCGGGTCGGGTGCCGTCGATGGCATGATGTTCTCGATCATCAACCAACAGACCACCAACCTGCGAAGAGAGACGCCATGCCGGCTCATCCCCTGAACACCGACGATCTCGGCGGCGAGATGTACAACCTCGCCATGTCCGAGAAGTCCCGCCCGTTGCTCGACGCGGTGAAGAAGTTCATCGCCGAGGAGGTCGACCCGATCACCGAGGAGTTCCATCGGCTCGCCGAGGGGCGCGAGCATCGCTGGGGCTACG
>JAQCHM010000068.1 GCA_027730885.1 Actinomycetota bacterium
GCCGGCGATCGTCGTTCGATGCAGCTCTCGATCGAAGCCTTCGTACCCCGCCGTAGCGCGATGCAACACCGAGCGGTTGTCCCACATGACGAGCATGTCGGGCTCCCAGACGTGGCGGTACTGGAACTCGTCGCGGGTCTGCCACTGGTGGAGTTGGCCCAGGAGGGGTCCGGCCTCGTCGGGCGCCACGCCGTCCAAACCGATGATGTAGCCGATGCAGCCGAACACCCCGACGCGGCCCGTCTCGGGGTGCGCCCGGATGACGGGGTGAAGCTGTGTCGCTGTCGCCTCGTCGGACGGTCGGATGTCCATGCTGCGGTCGGTTGCCTGATCGGCAGTGCCGTACATGCCACTCGGGGCGTACCCGCCGCGGGCCGAGTGCACGGCCAGCTTGCCCTCCAGACGCGCCCGCAGGTCAGCCGGCATCGAGTCCAGTGCAGCGTGTTGATTGGCGAACAGGGTGTCCCCGCCGTGGGGCGGAATGGTCACGGCCATCAGGCACGTGCCCGACGGTGGGTTGGCCTGAAAACTCCAGTCCGAATGCCAGTTCTCAGCGAAGAGGGGCGCCTGTTCATCGGCCCGACGCCGGACGGCGATGACGTGTCCGCGACCCGGAATCGGCGCGATGAACGGGTCATCACCGAACGGGCCGAAGGACAACGAGAATCGCTCGAGGTCGTCATCGTCCATCGCCTGGCCGGGGAAGGCGAGCACGTGGTGGGAAAGCCAAGCCTCGCGAATCTCGGCGACCACCTCGGGCGTCAGGGGCCGGGTGAGGTCGACACCCGTCACCCGAGCGCCACAAGCCTGACCACTTGGTTCGACGATCATGGCAGCAGCCTAATCGGTCAGTCCCGAGGGGTCCGTCGTGATCCGACTGCCGATGCCCGCGGAGCGGAAGACCCGGCGGGCGGCAGCATCCGCGTCCGCCCTCAGAACGGCCTCGTCGAGCATGGTGACCTGACCTTCGTCGATCAGGACGCGACCGTCGACCACGACATGGGTCACGTTGGCGGGGGTCGCGCAGAACACCAAGGCGCTCGGCACCCGATGGACCGGCGCGGTGAACACCGAGTCGAGATCGACCACGACGACGTCGGCCTTGCGGCCGGCTTCGAGCACACCGAGTTGGTCGGGTAGGCCGAACGCGGTGGCGCCACCCCGACAGGCCATGCGCAGCGCGTCCTCGGGTTGGAGGGCCATCGGGTCGAGCCGGTCGACCTTCTGCAGCAGGACGGCGACCTTCATCGCTTCGAACAGATCCTGACGATTGTTCGAACCGGGGCCATCGGAAGCCAACGCAATCGGGATGCCCCGCTCCATCATGTCGATGATCCGCGGCACCCCCGAGGCGAGGTACATGTTGGAGACCGGACAGTGCACGACAACGGCGCCTCGCTCAGCGATGAGATCGAGCTCGTCGTCGTCGAGCCACACGCTGTGGGCCAGCTGCGTGTCCGGTCCGAGCACGCCGAGCGAGTCGAGCCAGGGCACGTGGCGCATCCCGCGTTCGTCCAGGCTCATCTGCACCTCGATCGCCGTTTCGGCACAGTGGATGTGCGTACCGGCGCCCCACGATCGAGACGCACCGACCGTCGAGGTCATGGCCTCGTCCGAGCATCCCCAGGGAATCAGCGGCGCCAGTTCGATCCGCAGACGATCGTCGTCGTGTCCCTCCCAGTTGCTCCGCACCACCTCGGCCCGCGAGAGGACGGTCTCGGCCGACTCGGCCAACTTGGGTTCGTAGTTCCGGTCGGCCCAGCCTCTGGCCAGCAGGAACCGGACGCCCGACACGGAGGCCGCCCGGCAGACAGCGTCGTCGATGCCGGCATCGAGGTGGATGTACTGGTGGTCGATGATGGAAGTGGCGCCGGTGCGGAGGTTCTCGACCATGCCGAGCAACGCGGCGAGATGGGCGGCCTCACCGTCGAGGTGGACCGCGCCGGGCCAGATGCACTCCCGCAGCCAGTCGAGTAGGGACTTGTCGTCGGCCAGACCCCGGAAGAAGGTCTGGAAGAGATGGGTGTGGCCGTTGATCATGCCGGGCATGACCGCGCACCCCGTGGCGTCGATGACTCGGGAGACGCCACGTCGGACCGACTCCGGTGCCGTGCCCTGCCCGACGGCTTCGATGCGATCGCCCATGAGCTGGACCCAACCAGGATCGTGGATCGTGAAGTCGTCGTCGACGGTGACAACGGCCCCACGTTCGATCAGCAGGCCGGACGGTTCTCGTTGCGGAAGTGCGAGCTGCATCAGCGTTCGCCGTCAACCGACCAGTGGGCGAAGGCGTCAACCACCGGTCGGATGTCGTCCATGAGCGGATAGAGCACCGGACACGTGACACCCGCGTCGATGTACTCGGCCACTTTCTCCCGGCACTGGGCCGAGGTTCCGACGGCCATCAGCTTGCGGACGAGGTCGTCGGGAATGAGCCCGGCCGCCTTGCGGTAGTCGGCCTCGGTGGCGGGCCAACCGACAACTTCCTGTACGCGGGCGACCAGGTCGGGGTCGGCGCCCGATGCCTCCATGATGTGGGGCTCCGTGCCGAGGTAATAGGCGACCAGCGACTTACCGGCGAGCAAGGCCTCGTCGGGATCGGTGTCCGACAACGCGCAGGCGAGCAGCTCGGGCCGGTCGACGTCATTCAGTGTCTTGCCAGCACGGGCCGCACCCGCTTCGACCCGGGCGACTGCGTCGCGGATGTAGTCAGTGGAAACGACGTAGTTGAGGACGGGTCCGTCACAGATCTCACCCGATAGCTCGAGCATCTTCGGTCCGGGGGCGCCGATCTAGATGGGAATGTCGCGCAGCCCGGCATCGCCGTAGGCAACGTCGAGCCGAACTCGATCGAGATGGACGAACTCACCTTCGTACGTGACCTCCTGCATCGTGAACAGCGCCCGGATGGCCTCGATGTTCTCCCGCATCGCCTGCAGTGGCTTGCGGCGCCCGGCGCCGACCCGGCTGGCGATGGGTTCCCACCACGCGCCGAGGCCGAGCATGACCCGACTCTCGCCCTCGGGGGTCAGACCCCCCAGTTCCCACATGGTGCTCCACGTGGCCGCGATCACCGCCGGGTTGCGGGTGTAGATGGGCAGCACGCCACTCCCGATGCGAAGGCGGAACGTGTGGGTGAGCAGGGCACTCATCATCACAACGCAATCGCGGGCAAGCCGGGTATCGGCCTGCCAGATCTCGCTGAACCCCTGCTGCTCGGCGTACTGCGCTACCTCGAGTTCGTAGCGGATGTCGTGTTTGTCCTGGAGGTAGAGCGCCATGCGCTGTTCCACGGAAGGCTCCTTCCTAGAGCTGGGGCAGGACGCCTTCGGCGATGCGGTGGAGTTGCTCGTCCACCTTGCTGTAGGCGTCACCCGGCATGGCGGGGAAGAGCATCAGATCCTGAAGACCTCCCAGGGCATCTCGGTACTCGGCAATCTGCTCGGCCACGTCGTCGGCCGTGCCAACGAGCCAGACCTTGTTGTCGATCGATTCCTCGAGCGTCGGGATGAGACCGGCCGCGGCCGGCTTCCGGTCGGGGCCCAGGGCCATGCCTCCACCGGCGCCGAGGCCCAGGAACGCGCGCCCGCCGGACCACTCGTCGAGTGAGGCGATTGCGGCGACCGTTGCTCCGGGGTGTCGGCTGAACGGGTTGGCGATGCCAGGACCGAGCGCCATGGCGTGGGTTGCGCCCGCGATGGCACTGAGCGTGACGTATGGGTCGCGGGTGTTGAGTCCCTCATCGTTGATCCAACAACGGGTGGCTCCCCGCTGCTCGGCGAACACGGCCAGCTCCACCAGCTGACCGACCGGCGCGGTGGGCATGAGGTGGACCCCGAGCGTCGGACGCGATCTGCTCATCGTCCGGCCCGTGCGATGATTCCTCGTCGGATGGGCGCCGTTCGGCGACCCACACTGCTGTGGAGATCATGGGTGACCGCGGCTGCTGCGTTCCGACCCGAGGCTCCAAAGATCCCTGCGCCGGGGTAGGTACCGGCGCCGCAGAGGTACAGGCCCGGAAGCGGCGTCCGGTAGCGGGTGAGCTCAGGCTGTTTGCCGACAAGGGTCACCAGCGGGGACGCGGCGAAAGCCGGGGTGTGCCCGCGATACATGGAGAATTCGGCCTCGTAGATGTCGGGGGTCATCGCCCGCCACTGGGTCACCGACTCGAGCACGCCCGGCCCCATGAGTTCGGCCCAGAGCTCGAGCCAACGACGAGGTTCACTCGACGCCGGCCAGCCGCCCGGGATGGCGTAGGGAGTGAACAGCACTTCGAGGCTGAGCACGTGGCCACCGTTGGGCGCCATTGTCGGATCGAGAACAGACGGCATGTTGAGAAGGAACGTGGGGTGGGCGGCCACGAGTCCCTCGGCCCGTAGGCGATGGGCTTCGACCAGCTGATCAGGCGAAGGGGACACGACCGTCGTCGGACCCAGGAGATCGAGACCCGGATGGCGATCGGCCACACTGCTTGCGAACAGCGGCGTCGGTAAGTGATCGAGAACCGCAACGATCTTGGACTCGTAACCGTCGTGCACCGGACGACGACGCCACTGCTCGACCAACTTGGCGGCCCCAGGCGGAGGGTCATCGATCCAGTCGACGAAGACCCGTTGCGGGTCGCATGCCGCGACCACCGTAGGAGCTGTCAGCTGCTGCCCGTCCGTCAGCCGCACGCCGACCGCGACGCCATCGCGCACGAGGATGCGCTCGACCCGCGCATCACACTGCACCCGGCCTCCCGCGGCCTCGATGCACGAGCGAAGTGCGTCCCCAAGCGCGCCGGAACCGCCGCGTGGGCGCCCGGACTTGACCAGATGGCGGGTGGCGTAGAGGGCGGCGGCCAGGCCCGTGCCGGGCGTTTGCGGCGGAACACCCCAGACCGTCGGACCGGTGCTGAAGGCCGGCATCATCAACTGCCATGCCGTGAAGTACCGGCTCATGACGTCGAAGGCGCTCTGTCGGCTCCACTCGAGCAAACGGGCGGCCCCAGCGCCCTTGCGACCAGCCACGCCCGCGAGGATCCGTCCGGTGGACGGCTGGGTGCGGGCTATCTCGAGAATCAGCTTGGAAACCGGTAACGCGTCAGCGAGATAGCGGCGATAACCGTCGACTTGATCGGGGTACGTCGAGGCCAGTTCGTCGAGGGTCCGATCGATCTCGTGGAAGAAGACCCATGGTGCGCTTCGATCGTGGAACGCCGCGACGTAGCCCGCCTCGTTCTCGAGGTACTCCAGTCCGAAGCGCGACAGCTCGAGCTCGTCGATGATCGGCACGGCTCGGACCATCGTGTGGTCGCAGTTGCAGATGTTGAACCGGGCTCCGAGTACCTCCTCGGTCGAGGAGCAACCGCCGACCGACGAACGCGACTCGATCAAGAGCGTGTCGAAGCCGGCGCGGGCAAGTTAGGCCGCAGCGATGAGCCCGTTGTGGCTGGCGCCGACCACGATCACCTCTGCCTGTGCTGTCACGCTCCGAGCCTAGGCGCGACACCCAACCTGAGAGGTCAGACCGCGCATCCATCAGTAGCCTCGAAGCCGTGACCGTCGACGTACCGCGCTTCGATGAGCCCAACCTCACTCGGAACAGCGCTGAGGTACTGGCCGAACTGAGAATCGACCTGCCGGAGTACCCGCCGCTTCCGACGCTCACCGAGCCGTCGACCTTCCCTACCGTCGTGCGACCCTCGGACGAGCCACTGGTTCCGTTGGTCCACTCGCGTATCGACGTGCTCGCCAACTACCACCACGCCGGCTGGCAACACGCGCTACCAGGTGCATGGCTACGGGAGTCGGTGCTGGACCGGCTCGCACGCGTCGCGCATGCGCTTCCCGAACGCTGGGGGCTCTGCATCTTCGATGCCTGGCGACCGCTCGAACTCCAGGCCGAGCTGTACCACGCAGCCTACGATCACCCTGGACTGCCGCCCGGTTTCGTCTCGCCGGCCGACCCCGACCCGGCGACACCGCCGCCCCATCTCACCGGAGGAACGGTCGATGTGAGCTTGACAGTCGACGGCATTCCGCTTGGCCTCGGCGCTGGTTTCGACGACTTCACCGAACGGGCCAGAGCCGATGCTCTCGAGGGCGAGCCGGGCCCGGACCGCACCTTGCGCCGGATGCTCTACTGGTCGCTTCGGAGCGCCGGCTTCGTCGTCCTGGATTGCGAGTGGTGGCACGTCGAATTGGGCACCCGTCGTTGGGCCGCGCTGACCGGCAACGAACCGCTCTTCGGTCCAGCTGTCCCGTCGCCTCGAGCTTCGGTCGGCTGAGCGCAGGGTTAGATTCACGTCGTGCCACCCAACTCCCCCATCACCCCAGCCAGGCTCGACGTCGGTAACCGGGGCCACGGTCCCAGCCTCGTCTTCACCCACGGGTGGACCGATCACCTCGGTTCCTGGACCGGCATGGTTGACGACCTCTCGGCTGATTTCCGGTGCATCAGCTGGAGCATACGGGCTCACGGCAACTCCGAGGTCACCCCGCCGGGCACCTACAGCCGTGAACACGCGCTCACCGACATGCGCTCGGTTGCCGACCTGGCCGAGGCTCCGTACGTCCTGATCGGCCACTCACTCGGCGGCTACCTGTCGTTGGCCCACACGTTGCGGTATCCCGACGAGGTTCGGGCCCTGGTTCTCGTCGGCGCGGGGCCGGGCTTCTCGAAGCCCGAGGCGATGGAGCAGTGGAACGCGATGGTCGACCGCTCCGCGGCCAGGAATCCGGTACCCGAAGGTGCCGAGGTCATCTCCAAGCATTACGACTCGTGGGTCATCGACAACCTGGCCGGCATCACGGTTCCGGCCCTCGTGGTGGTGGGCGAGGAGGACAAACAGTTCGTGGCTTCGGCAGCGGTGTTCGAGAAGCGGATGAACGTTCGGGCCAGGGTTGTCGTTCCCGACGCCGGCCATTCGGTGCACCGTCAGAAACCGGCCGACGTCGTTGCCGCGATACGCCCATTCCTCGAAGGGCTCTGACGCCCCTTCCGGGAAAAGGGCGTGTGGACCGGCCGGGAGCGTCCTAAACTGGCGCCCGTTGCGCTCGTAGCTCAATTGGATAGAGCATCTGACTACGGATCAGAAGGTTAGGGGTTCGAGTCCCTTCGAGCGCGCTGAGGTCCTTAGCACCAGGTCACAGGCCCTTTTTCGGAAGGGCCTGTTGCCATTTTTGGGGTCCACTTTGCACCGATCGGCAAGCAAATGGACCAACCAATGGACCATTGCCTGTACTTCTGGCCGCTTCAGAGTTACCTTCGGCCATCGCTACAGCACAGGAGCGCCGCAAGCGCGCCAATGGTGAAGGTTCGGTTTCCTACGACGCGGCACGCAAGCGATACGACGTGCGAATGACCATCGACGGCAAGCGGCGCAAGGTCAGCGCGCCCACAAAGGCCGAGGCCCTGAAGCGCGCCAAAGAGCTCAAGTCACTGCCCAATCGAATCGGCGGCCTGCCTGCCCGACCGACCGTCGCTCAGTGGCTGGACTACTGGCGCACAGAGGTGCTGCCCGGCACGGTGAAACCCACGACCGAGGACTCGTACGCGTCCATCATCAAGAGCTACCTCAAGCCAGAGATCGGCCACCACAAGCTGGACGAACTGACGCCCGCCCACGTTCAGCAGATGCTCAGCGCCCTGAAGCGCGAGACCAAGACGCACCGCGCCTTGTCGCCCAACACTCGCCGGATCGCGCTAGCTGTGCTTCGTCGTTCACTCAAGGTTGCCAAGAGCTGGAGGCTGGTGGCAGAGAACGTCGCGACGGACGTCGATGGCGTTCGGCTGGAGAGCGCCGAGGGCCGTTCGCTGTCGCCCCAGGAGGCTGGCTTGGTGCTGGCGGAGATCGAACGCAGCGACGCCCTGACGTGCGCGCTACTGACACTCCTACTCACGACTGGCATGCGCAAAGGTGAGGCGCTCGGGCTCCGCTGGGATGACTTTAATTGGGCGGAGAGGTCCGTTCGTGTTCGCCGCACGCTGAGCCGTCGACCGAAGATGGATGGCGAGCTAACCCTGTACTTGGCCGAGTCGCCGAAGAATGCCAGTTCCAACCGCGTCGTTGAGCTCGTCCCCGTTGCACTCGAACCGCTCAAGCGCTGGAAGGCCGAACAGAAGAAGCACAAGGCCCAGAGATTGTTGGCTGCGGCACCGGGCGACGACATCGTTCCTTGGGGTGCAGGCTTCCCTGACGATCTGGTGTTTACAGGCAGAGGGCGCGGTGAACGCCACGGCGAGCGCGGCCAGTGCCTGGACCTCTCTCGGCCGAACGACCTCTTGAGCACGATCACCAAGAAGCTGGGCCTGGGCACCTGGACGCCTCACGAGCTACGGCACACAGCAGCGTCACTCATGCTGGGCGACGACGTAGCGCTTCACACCGTGAGCAAGGTGCTCGGCCACTCGTCCAGTGCCATCACGAGCAAGGTCTACGGCCACCTCGTCAGCGGGGAGAAGCGGAAGGCTGCGAACGCCCTGGAGGGCGTTCTGATTAGCAATCGGCCCATTGCCGCAGCCGCTGGATCGTAGGCGCTCACTCGGACCGACAGACGTCACAGCGGGCCGTCCCATGCCGGGCTTCAGAAGAGGCGACCAACGATGGGTGTGTCACGTCGCCTCGATGCCTTCAGCTGGAGGCCATCGAACGGGAAGTGTTGGCCCCGCGGCTGTTCTGACTGGGCGGTCGGCCGCTGGGCGACCGTGAGCAATTCCTAGCACCGCTAGGAGCCAACATGACGTGGGCGGCGACCCCCGCCTACCGAACTCGGCGTCAGGTGGGGTCGCACCGCTCGAGCGCAGCGCGAACTGCGGCGGCAACGTGGTACGCCAGGAGAGGTGGTACGGCGTTGCCGACCTGTCGGAACTTCGCGCTCTGTCGGCCCTGCCAATCAACGTCCGACGGAAAGCTCTGGATCGCTGCCGCCTCTTCGACGGTGAGACGCCGAAGCTTCGCCTCGGGAGGAAGACGCTTGAGCGGTGCCTTGCCCTCGACTACCACCCGATTGTGGTACTTGACCACCCAAGGCTCATGGCCAGCCAGCTGATCGATGTCGACTATCGGCGTTCGGTTGCCGCCCATCGTGGCTGGCAAGGTCGGGGCCGGCCGATCGAGGTCCATTGGTCGGCCCTGACCGTTGAACATCATGCCCGCGAAGGGCGACTTCCGCTTCACCGGATTCTTAGCGAGCGTCACTTTCGCGGTGCACTTGGAGTCGTTGCCTGGCAAGCCGAAGCCTGGCAACGCGGATAGTGCTCCTCGCACCGAAGGAGGGTTGTCTCGTGTTGGCGGCTCGGGAAGCTGCAAACCGCCAGCCGCCTTCGGCAAGCCGACCAGGAACATGCGCTCGCGTGCCTGAGGTACTCCCCAGTGAGATGCGTTGAGCACCACCAGTTCCACCTCGTATGACTGACCCGCTCGCTCCTTCAGGGCGGCGATGACGTCTGTCCACCGTCGATTCGCAGCGAGCGCCTTCACGTTCTCCATCACGAATGCCCTCGGTCGAACAGCCGCCACAACGCCAAGGAAGTCGAAAACGTGCATCGACCGCGGGTCGTCCGGGTCCATCCGACCCGCCACCGAGAAGCCCTGACACGGCGGTCCTCCGATGACGAGATCCGCCATTCCACGCGACAGCTGCGGAGCAACTGCTCTGATATCGCCGCACACGGCCTGATGGCCCTCGAACTGGACCGCGGCGCTGACCCAATCGCCGCCCTTGACCTTCGAGAGTCTGTTATATGTCTCGACCGCATCGGGATCGATGTCGTTGGCCCATACCGGGGTGAACCCCGCTCGAGCGAAGCCGAGGTCCATTCCGCCACATCCCGAATAGAGCGAAACGAAGGTTCCAGTGCTCACAGCATTTCCCCCATGTTATGAGAATTTCGCATAGCATACTTTACCTCCCATAACCGGGAGAGTGGTGGATCTACGATTGTCCATATGGACAGAGCTGCGCCTCAGCTGGCGGCCTTTGAGGCTGGCCTAGCTGACGCGCTTCGCCACGAGCGCGAGGCTCGAGGTGTGTCGCAGACTGCCCTCGCCAACGAACTCGGCCACGACCAAGCCATGGTCTCCCGAATCGAGGCATCACAGCGCAAGGTGAGCGTCGAGGACATCTTCAGGTGGGGGGACGCCCTGGGCATCAAGGCGTCCGAAGTTGCGCTTCTCGCCGCTGAGGTGTGGACCGCTACCGCCGAGCGACCCCCCAGCCTCTGGCGGGCCGAGGATGACTGACCCGCTGACCACCGCGTTCTTGAGGCTCCAGCTACCCATCCTCGCCTCGAGTGAGCAGCTCGCCGATGAAGCCACCAGCGACGCAATGAGAGCGAGCGGAGTGGACGAACAGGACGCCGCCGACCTTCTTGACCTGCACATCACCGAGTGGCTGGAGACTGGCGTTTGTTCCGTGATCCTGCGCACAGTCATCGACCGCTGCATCCTGGTGGCTAGCGACCCGGCTGTCAGCAAGATACTCGGCGGAAGCTACGTCGATTGGTTCGACAAGTTCGCCGAGAAGTACGGCCTTCCAAGGGCGACTACTCGCATGCTTCTCGCTCGGTCGCAGCTCATCGCTGATCTCCTCTTGGAAGAGAGAATGTCGGCGTCGCAAATTGTTCGGCTGCTGCACTCGCTCGAACCGACGGTCGATGTTCCGTTCAGCGCCATCCAGGACTTGGCCTCTAGGTTGGGGCGATGCCCCGCGCTGGGTTCCGCGGAAATCGAGTCGATCTGGGCTGCGGATGCGGCGCGTAGCCAACTGATCTTTCCGGAAGGCGACCTGTTCGAGAGCTGCTCGGCCGCCGCTTCGGCGGCGCAAGACTTCGGCGTGCCACCACAGCTTGAGGAGCTGCTGAAGACCCTCCTGTCCAACGGCGTCGACGGCCCGCTGAACCCCATCATTCCGTACCTACAGATGCTCCACTTCGCGCTTTGTCCGATTGAGTTCTACGACCATTGCCCAACAAGGCTCTATGAG
>JAQCHM010000069.1 GCA_027730885.1 Actinomycetota bacterium
CGGTCGGCCGGTGGCCATCGGCGGCGACGACTTCACTCTTTCGGGCGGTAGCCCGCACAACGTGCACAAGATGCCGCACGACTTCGCCCAGCCGCTCGCGCTGCAGTACGGCATCCCCTACGTACAGCTCCGCGAGGGTGTCGGCCACAGCTCGAAGGCCGACGAGGACGCCGGCCACATGGGCCTTCCCCAAGGGCATCTCTGGCACGAGGGTGTGCGGCTGATGACCAAGGTGCCGGTGGCGACCGGCATCATGGGGTCGACCGCGGGGTGGCCGGCGGCCGCCGCGCTGCTCGCCCACTTCACGGTGATGGTGAAAGGCCAGTCGCAGATCTTCCCGTCCGGTCCGCCGGTCGTCGAGCGGGCCATCGGGGAGAAGATCAGCAAGGAAGACCTCGGCGGCTACCGCATGCACGTGTACGAGAGCGGACAGGTGGACAACGCAGCCGAGGATGAGGAGGACGCCTTTCGCCAGATCAAGGAGTTCCTCTCTTACCTCCCCAACACCACCGCCGAGGTCGCTCCCCGAGTCGAAACGGGCGACCCGCCCGACCGTCGCCCGCACGAGCTGCTCAACATCATTCCGACCAACCGACGGCGTGGCTATGACGCGAGGGCGCTGGTCCGTCACGTCGTGGACAACGGCGACTTCTTCGAGATGCGCCGTCACTTCGCCGGAGCCATCATCACCGGGTTCGCCCGGCTCGACGGGTACAGCGTCGGTATTCTCGCCAGTGATCCGATGGTCATGGCCGGTGGGGTCGACGGCGATGCGGCCGACAAGTACGCGCATTTCGTCGACCTGTGCGACGCCTTCAATCTTCCGGTCGTCATCTTCCTCGACATGCCGGGCTTCATGCTCGGATCGGTCGCTGAACGCAAGGCCACCATGCGGCGAGGCGTGCGGGCCTTGATCGCCTCGGCCGAGGCCAAGGTTCCCAAGGTCGAGTTCAACGTCCGCAAGTCCTATGGCGTCGCGGCCGACGCGCCCAACAGCATGGGCTTGCCCGACGGCATCAACCTCCGGTTCGGCTGGCCCGCCGGAGAGTGGGGCGGCATTCCCATCGAGGGGGGTGTTGCCGCGGCCTACCGACGCGAGATCGAAGCGGCCGAGGATCCCGACGCGTATCGCACGATGCTCGAGGAACGTCTGCTGCAGATGCGCTCGCCGTTCCGGGCCGCCCATCACGGAGATGTCGTCGATCTGATCGATCCGCGCGAGACGCGGTTCCTGGCCTGCCGGTTCGTGAAGCTGGCCCAACCACAGCTTCAAGAGTTAGCCCGTCGAGAGAAGCGAGCAGTCCGGCCCTGAGCCGGTCGCGGGTCTGGCCCGTCACCCTCAGCGGTTCCTCACGGGGTCTCGAGGAACGAAGCCAAAAAGGCCTCCGCAGCGCCTCCACGCTCATCGGTCAGGTAACGAATGAGGCCATCGATGTCGGGTACGTGGGAATCAGCAGGCACCACGGAAGCGCACGCCGGCTCATTTTCAGGGTCGGTCAGGACCAATACCGGCGCCGTCACGACCGGGTAGAGCGCCCGATCGAGTTCGGCCCGAGTGGTGAGATCGACCACGACGCCGGTCACCGGCGCCGGTGGTGAGATCGGCCCCGGGCGTCGACGGGTGAACAACAACTTCACCACCAGTTGCCCGGTCAGGAACGGGAGGTAGACGACGCAGAGTGCGGCCAGAGTGAGCACGGCGTAGTCGATCGGCTGCATCTGACTCCCTCCGTCTGCTGGGCCGTCCATCGGCGACAACCAAGTATCGCCCAGATCCGCCATGACCCCAAGAGCCAAATCCGACGACGGCCGGGCGGCCCCGGCCGGGCCAGAGCCACAACCTCAGCACTGCAAGCTCCACGTTCTGCAAGCTCGGCCCTCCCCAGCCCAGAACTGCAAGCGCCACCGCCCTCCCGGGGGCCAGCGGGCTTGCAGAACGGGGCTCGGGGGTCGGTGTCTTGCAGAACTGCTGATCGTGGCCGGCGAGCGCGAAGCTGCGCGAGACTGCGCCGATGAAACTGGGGCTTTCCATCGGGTACTCGGGTGCGAAGCTGCGCATCCCCATCGAACAGATCAAGTTGGCCGAGCACCTCGGCTACGACTCGGTCTGGACGGCCGAAGCGTACGGCTCGGACGCCATCACTCCGCTGGCGTGGATCGCAGCGCAGACCGAACGCATCCGACTCGGCACCGGCATCATGCAGCTCGCCGGCCGAACACCGGCCATGGCTGCCATGCAGGCCCAGACCGTCGACGCCCTCGCCGGTGGTGGCAGGGTGATCGCCGGCCTCGGGGTCTCCGGCCCCCAGATCGTCGAAGGTTGGTACGGCGAGCCGTGGGGCAAGCCGTACTGGCGGCTTCGTGACTACATCCAGATCATGCGCAAGGTGAACCTGCGAGAGGACCCCGTCGCCCACGACGGACGGGAGTACAAGCTGCCGTTCACCGGGGAGGGCTCGCTGGGGCTCGGCAAGCCGCTCATGTCGATCATGCACACCAACCGTGACCTTCCGATCTGGTTGGGCAGTGGCTCAGAGGCAACCGTGAAGCTGACCGCGGAACTGTGCGACGGCTGGCTGCCGATGCACTTCGTGCCCGGCCGGATGGAGTTCTTCCGGCCGTGGATCGAGGAGGGATTCCGACGAGCCGGGAACGGCAAGAGCTGGAGCAACTTCGAGATTCAGGGCCGAGGGCCGGTGATGTTGACCGACGACGTCGGCGCCGCCCTGGCCGCCGAGAAGCCGACCATCGCGCTGTACGCCGGGGGTATGGGCCACAAGAACATCAACTTCCACAACGAGCACATGCGACAGCGGGGCTACCCGGAGGTGGCCGAGCGAGTCCAGGAGCTCTACCTCGCGGGCCGAAAGCAGGAGGCCATCGAGGCCATCCCCGACGAGTACGTCGACGAAGGCGGGCTCTACGGGTCGATCAAGCGGATCGAGCAACGGTGGGCCGCCTGGGCCGATTCGGGCATCACCGGCTTCACCGTCGTCACCGACCAGGAGGAAGCCATCCAGCTCATGGCCGACCTGGCCGGTACTCGCCCGGCGAGCTGAGCCGGCGTCACAAGGGGTTACCGGCGGCGTCGACGAAATGGTCGCGGAAGTGGCCGGCTCGGCGCAGTCGGTCGTACTCCTCGTCGGTGAGGCCGACGAGGTCCTGCCACACCGCCTCGTTCGCGCCGCCATACGGACAGAGTCCGTCCCACAGCATCGGCGGCCCGGACCACTTCCACAGATGGCCGGGGTAGTCGTGCCAGCCCACCTCCTCCGATCCTCGTGGGCGGAAGAAGCCACGGGCCCGAAGATGGGGATCGGTCACGGCGTCCGGCTCGTCCAACACGGGACCGGCGATGACACCCGCCTCCTGGCATCGTCGTGTCACCTCCCAGCGGTCGAGGGTGGAGGTCCACTCCTCGAGGCGCTGATCGAGCTCATCGTGATGCGCTCGACGTCCGCCGGCCGTGGAGAAGCGCTCGTCGGTGCTCCATGAGGGGTTGCCCATCGCGTCGATGAGCGCCAACCAAGCGTCGTCGGAATCGACCGACAGCACAACCCAGCGGTCTTCACCCTGGCATCGATAGGCACCCTGCGGGGCATCCGTCAGGTGCCGATTGCCCGCAGGATCCCACTGGCGGTCGGTCCGGCCTGCATCGACGAGGTATTCACCGATCAGGTTGAGCATGTTCTCGCCCTGGGCCAGTTCGATCATCTCCCCGACGCCGGTTCGTTCCCGCCGACGAAGGGCGGCCAGAGCCGCCACCGCGCCGGCTGCGCCGCTGGCGGTGTCCATGTAGTAGACGGGCGTGGTGTCGGACCGGTCGGCGTCGGGGTAACCACGCAGCGCTGTGAGGCCGCACAGCGCCTCGAAGTTTGCTCCGAATCCCGCGACCGACGACGAAGGACCGGTCAGGCCGAGCGCCGGCATCCGAAGGAGGATCAGACGCGGGTTCCGGCGATGGAGCACGTCCCACCCGATGCCCAGCTTGTCGATCACCCCAGCCGAGTTGTTCTCGACCATCACGTCGATCTTCTCGATCAGCCTCAGGAAGAGCTCGACCCCCTCCGCCTGGCGGAGATCCACAGTCGCTGAACGCTTGTTCCTCGCGTGGATGTTGAAGAAGGCGCTCCGGTTCCACGGCCGATCCCCCGGTTCGTCGTCGGGGTACGCGTTCATCCAACCAAGGGTGTCGAGAATCTCCTTGGGGGGGCGGGCAACCGCTCCTCGGCTGACCACGTAGTCGACCGAGTCCTCGACGCGAACGATGTCTGCACCCAGGTCGCCGAGCAGCGTCGTGGTGTAGGGCCCGGCCCACACCATGGTCATGTCCAACACCCGCGTTCCCGCAAGGGGAAGTTGGTCGGGCGAGTTCGACGAATCGGTCGCCGGGTGATCGACCCTCTGGGTGCGGTCTGCCTTCCCCACTTCGGCCCGGATTTCGGCGTCGTGCTGACCGAGGGTCGGCGCAGGGCGGTGCAGCATCCAGCCGTCGGCCATCCGGAACGGGCCCCTCGGCTGGAGGACCGAGCCGGCGACGGGGTGGTCGACCGGGACGAAGAAGTTCCGCTCGGTGAACTGTGGATCGGCCAGGACTTCGCGTGGACTGCGGACCGGCGTGACCGGCCAGTGCTGGGGTTCGGCATCTCGCATGGCCTGCGTGCCGGTGCGCTCGGAGAGCCACTCGTACAACACGGCTTCGACCATCCCTGGCACGTCGGGGTCAGCGGCCCAGTTCGGGTCGGCGAGAATGGCGTCGAGCTCCGGGCTCTGGATCGTGGCTTGCATCCGCCCGGCCCATGGCGGCGGGGTGCTGACCATGGCCCACCCGTCGGCGGTCGGGTAGATGCTGGTCGGGAGCAACCCTTGGGCTCCGCTCGGCGAGCGGGCCATGATTCGACCGTTGTAGACGTACTGCTGGAGGAAGACCATCCGCCGATCGATCGACCCTGCCTGGGTCTCGAAATTCGCCACGTCGACGTGGCTTCCGACCCCGGACTCCTCGGCCATGAGCAGCGCACCGAGCGTTGCCACTGCCGCGATCGCGCCGCACTGATAGCTGATCAGTTGGCCGGCCAGCTTCACGGGAGCCCGTTCGGCCACTCCGGTTGCGTGCATCGGGCCGCCCATGGCGTAGCTGACGATCTCGGAACCTCGATAGGCGGCGTAGGGTCCGTCCTGACCGAAGGGGCTGATGCTGGTCAGCACCAGCGCGGGGTTCGCCGAGCGCAGCGTGTTCCACCCGAGACCCAGCGCGTCAAGTCGGCCCGGCGTGAAGGACTCGATCACGATGTCGGCGTCCGACGCCAACGCGGCGACGAGCGCCCGGTCGTCATCAGCACCAAGGTCGACGACAACGCTGCGCTTGTTGGTGTTGAGATGCAGGTGCAACGCGCCCTGCTCACGAACCTCGACGGCGGGATCCTCGCCCGGGAAGGGACCCCAGCGGCGGACGATGTCGCCGTCGGGCGGCTCGACCTTGACGACGTCGGCTCCGAGGTCGGCGAGCAGCTTGCCGACGTAGCAACCGGCGACCCCAGTCGCCAGCTCGATGACGCGCACGCCGTGCAACGGCTGCTTCCTTCGCGATTCGCTGTCGTACATGTCACGAACTCCTGTTGACCGGCGGTCAGGACGGCGGACGGGTCTGGGTCCAGTGGTCGGCAATGGCACGGCGCGTGGTCAGCCACACATCGGTCAGCCCCGCGACGTGGTCGAGCAATCGTTCGAGGCCGACGAAGCGAGCAGGCTGGCCAACGATCCGGGGATGGAGCCCGATCGACAGCATCGCAGGGCGCTCGGCACCTTCACGACGCAAAACGTCGACCGTGTCACAGAGCGAGTCGGCCCAGTCTCGTGCACCCATGTCGAAGAGCTTGGCGTCGTTGGTGGTCAGTGAATAGGGGACGACAAGATGGGGTGACCCGCCGACATCGGTCCAGTACGGAAGGTCGTCGTTGTAGGCGTCGGAGTCGTAACCGAAGCCGCCGTGCTCGACGAGCAGACGCCGAGTGTTGGTGGACGGCCCATAGCGGCAGTACCAGCCCGGAGGTTGGAACCCGAGCGTCGAGCGGAAGCTGCGGACCGCCGCGGCGATCTGGTGCCGCTCCTCCCCTTCGCTCATCGTGCGGTGATTGACCCAGCGATACCCGTGACTGCACACGTCGTAATCGGCCTCGACGATGGCGCGGGTGATCTCGGGGTTTCGCTCCAGGGCAACCGCACAGGCGAACATCGTGGCCGGCACCCGCCGCTCCTGCAGCGCTCGGTGGATTCGCCAGAACCCGACCCGGCTGCCGTACTCGAACAGACCTTCGGCGGCGAGGTCCCGGGTCGTGCCCAAGTTCATCGACGAGTCGGTCAGCCGGTTCTCGCTGTAGCCGTCGCCATCGCCGATCGACGGCTCCGAACCCTCCTCGACGTTGACGACCAGGTTGATGGCGAGCCGCGCGCCTCCCGGCCAGTCGGCGCGCGGAGGTCGGCCGCCGTAGCCCACCAGGTCCCGAGGCGGCTGTACAGCCATCGGTTCGGCCGTGATCTGGACCGGCTCGATGTCGACGAACTCGTCGTCGGTCGAGCCGTCCTTCCACATCAGCACCGCGAACTGGCCCGAACGATCGAGCGCAGTGAGACCCGCGTGCCAGACGCCGCGACCGATCGTGACCGCGGTGCCCGGCGCGACGACGAACGCGCGGAGATCCGTCGCGGTCGCCGAGGTCGAAACCGTCACCAACCATCGACCCACGTCGAGTGGGACGAACGTCTGGCTGGAATGAGGGTGTCGTTCGAGGCGGCGCACCTCGAGCGGTAGCGTCGAGCCCGACACGTGCGATGTCGACAAGACCACCGGACGGTCGTCGTGGGACAAGCCATCGGCAAAGGACCGTCGTCCGTGATCCTGAGGAGCGCTGACGACCTGACCGAACGGAGCGAACGCCTCGGCGGTAAGGGGCTGCGCATTGACGTGCATAGATGAAGTGAAGCATGCCAAGGTCACGAGCGCAGGAACATCGCGTCCGACGGGGAGACCGCAACATGCCAGACCAAGCAGTCCAATCGACCGACCGCAACAGGATGGGCGTCGCGATCGTGACCGGTGGCAGCCGGGGCATCGGGGCTGGTATCGCCCGGCTGCTCGCGGCGAACGGCTACCGGGTGGCGGTGAACTACACCTCCGACCGGACTCGCGCCGAGGAGGTGGTGGCCGACATCGAGGATCGTGGAGGCCGTGCGCTCGCGATCTGTGCCGACGTACGAGACGCCGCTGCCGTCGCCCGAATGTTTGCGACGGTCGACGAGAACCTCGGACCCTTGTCCGCGTTGGTGAACAACGCCGCGATCCACGGTCCCCGCGGCCCGATCGAGGAGTTGCCGTTCGACGTCCTCCAGGACGTGCTGGCGGTCAACGTGCTCGGCCTCATCCTGTGCTCGCAGCACGCAATCCGACGCATGTCCACCCGGCACGGGGGCGCAGGCGGATCGATCGTCAACATCTCGTCGGGCGCCGCCTACATGGGAGTCCCAGGAGTCGGCGTGCACTACGCCGTCAGCAAGGGCGCAGTCAACAGCTTCACGATCGGCCTGTCGCAGGAGGTCGCGGCCGAAGGAATCAGGGTCAACTCCGTCAGCCCCGGTCCGACACGCGCCGGCATGATGGACGATGACGACCTCGAGTCGGCCGCGGCCAACATCCCGATCGGCCGCGTCGGCGAGCCCCGCGAGATCGCCGAGGCGGTGCGCTGGTTGCTCTCCGACGAGGCGTCCTATGTCGCCGGAGCCAACATCCGGGTCGCGGGAGGTCGACCCTGATCACCGACGTCGCGGCGCGACGGCTGAGAACAGCTTCAAGCGGCCTCGATCGGAGTGTCGGCCAGGCGCCCCCACTGGTTCCACGAACCGTCGAAGCTCGAGACGTTCGGCCATCCGAGCAGTTGCGACAACACGAACCAAGCGTGTGCGGACCGCATCCCGACCGCGCAGTAGGTGATGATCTGCTTCCCGGGGTGGAGGCCGTGCGCCTGGTACATCTCGGAGAGCTCATCGTCGGTCTTGAACGTTCCGTCGTCGTTCAACGCGCTCTCGTAGTACAGGTGCACGGCTCCCGGGATGTGTCCGCCGCGTTCGCCGGGTTGGGGTGGGGCAACGACGAAGATCTCCCCGCGCCATTCCTCGGGCGTACGCACATCGAGGAGAACAGACTCGCTGTTGTCGACAGCCTGGAGCACCTGTTCGAGGAGGATGCGCCTCCGGTGTTCGTGCACCGTCGAGTGGGACTCGACGGCGTCGACGTCCGGCACATCGGTCGTCAGCGGTCGAGCTTCGCGGCGCCACTTCTCCATACCGCCGTCGAGCACGCGCACGCGATCGTGGCCGATCATCTTGAGGAACCAGAAACCCCAGGCACCCAGAGCACGGTGGTCGCTACAGACCACGACCATCGTCTCCTCCGCGATGCCCGACTGGCCCAGTAGCCGGTCGATTGCGTCGGTGTCGGAGTTCGTTCGGAAGTCGGGCCCCAGCAACGACGTGAGCGCGGGCCAGTAGACCGCACCCGGGATGCGGCCCCCCTCGTACGACGTCGGGTCGAGATGGATGTCGATGACCCTCACGTTCGGGTCGTCCAGGTGGCCGGACAGCCAGAGACCATCGACCAGAACTTCGGGGTGCGTCGGATGTTCCACCAGGTGCCCTCTGCTCATTGGATACTGATGCTCATTGGATACTGATGCTCATTGGATACTGAGATCGACCAGTCTGGCAGACTCCTGCGATGCGAGCTGTCAAGAACACTCCGGCCGGTATCACGGTGGTCGACGCGGCGGAGCCAGAGGGGGACGGAGTGCTGGTCACGCCGATCTCGGTCGGCATCTGTGGTTCGGACTTCCACGTGATGGCCCTTGGGCCCACCGACATCACGGTCGGTCACGAGATCGGCGCTCTGCTCGACGGCCGACCGGTGGGCATCCAGCCGTTCGCCTTCTGTGGCCAGTGTCGCAACTGCGTCCAGGGGACGACTCACCTCTGCGTGCAGACCAAGCAGCTCTACGGCCAGGATGTCGACGGCGGAATGGCCGAGTTGCTGCTGGTCGATCCACGCTGCATCGTCGAGGTGCCCGAATCGGTCGACGCCGCTGTCTCGTCGCTGGTCGAGCCCATCGCGGTCGCCGTCCACGCCGTCAACCTGGCGGCGCTCGAGCCCGGCATGCGGGTCGGGGTCATCGGCGCTGGACCCGTCGGCCTCATCACCGGAGCGGTGGCGCGCACGCACGGGGTCGACGTGGACATCTCGGCTCGACACGATCGCCAGCGGACGGCGGCCGAGCGCATCGGGCTGTCGATCGGCCTCAACGGGCGGTACGACGTAGTCTTCGATGCAGCCGGCAACAACGCCTCGTTGGCGGAGGCGATTCGGGTCGCCCGACCGGCGGTACGGTCGTGATGCCAGCGCTGTACTAAGACGACGTGACGATTCCCGGTCTGCCGATGGGTCTGAAGGAGATCCGGCTGATCCCGTCGATGTACTGCGGCCATCACCACGGGGTCCGCGAAATCGACCAGGCGGCCGAGCTGCTCGGCGAGTTACCGGACCTCGCTGACGCGGTCATCACCCACCGGTTCCCGCTGGAGCGGGCCGCGGATGCCTTCCGAGTCGCGGCGGATCGGGCGAGTGGCGCGATCAAGGTCGTCGTCGAACCGAACGCCTGAGCCGCGGTCGGCACCAGCGGTGCGTTCGAGGTGGTCTACGCTCGCTCGCAGCGATCCTCGAGAGGTGCAGGGAGATACGTGATGAACCCGGTCGATTCCAGGGACGTCGACGACTACGAGCGCCTGATCCGGTCGGACCGGGTTTCGGGAAGGTTGTGCACCGACCCGGCGATCTTCGAGCGGGAGTTGGAGCGCATCTTCCATCGAGGTTGGGTGTTCGTCGGCCACGAGAGCGAGGTGGCCGCTCCGGGCGAGTTCGTCACCCGGCTGATGGGCCGACAGCCGGTCGTCTTGACCCGCGACGAAACCGGCACGGTGCGTTTGTGGTCGAACCGTTGCCCCCATCGCGGCGCGACCGTGTGCAGTCTCGATCGAGGACAGACCAGGTACTTCCGCTGCCCATACCACGCCTGGACGTTCGACACCGCCAGGACCCTGGTGGCGTTGCCCGGCGAGGAGGGTTTCGGGCTGACATTCGATCGGGCCGAGCACGGGCTGGCGCCGGTTCCGCGATCGGACAGCTACCGCGGTTTCGTGTTCGGGAGTTGGTCCCACGAGGGCCCGACGCTGGCTGAGCATCTTGGCCAGTCCTCCGACGTCATCGACCGGCTGTGCGAACTCTCACCCGTCGGTGAGCTGACACTGCGGGCGGGATGGCTGCGCCACAGGATCCGGTCCAACTGGAAGATGGCGGCCGAGAACGTGTGCGACTTCTACCACCCGCCGATCACCCACGCCTCGTCCGGCTTGGCCGAGTCCCTGCCGGCGGGCTATTTCAGCGATGCGTTCGGCGGCGTCGCACGAGACCTCGGCGGCGGTCACGGCGAAATCGACTACCGGCCGGTGTACAACGGCAAATCACCCAAACCGCTGGACAGCTTCAAGGGCGCCCGCCGTCAACACGTCGAGCTGCTTGCGGCCCGCCTCGGGGCAGAGGAGGCGGCGACCCGTGCACAGGTAGGCCCGCCCCACGGGTACATCTTTCCTAACCTCTTCATTGCCGAGGAGAGCATCTTCGTGATCCAGCCGGTGAGCGAGACGGAGATGACCCACATGCAGACCGCGGTCCTGTGGGCGGGCCTCCCGCAGGAGATGCACAGTCGCCAGCTTCGCCGCTTCGAGGGCGGGTTCGGACCGGGCGGAGTGGTCGAGCCGGATGACGCAACGACCTGGGAACGCATCCAGACCGGCTT
>JAQCHM010000070.1 GCA_027730885.1 Actinomycetota bacterium
ACCTGGCGGACCGCCCAGGTCGGGGCCTTCGACCGGTATCTGCCCCGGCGAGCGTATTCCGACGGTGCGGCCTGGTCGGCGGCCACTCAGGCGTATCAGGCCGAACTTCTCCGCCACCACATCGAGACCATCCGGAGGCTTAAGTTCAGGCCGGCCGGGGGCTTCTGTCTTTCTGCTCTGGCCGACGCCGAGCCAGAGGGCGGGTTCGGCATCCTCGACCACGTACGCAACCGCAAGCCGGCGTACGACGCGGTCCTCGACGCGTGTCGACCGGTGGTCGTCGTGGCCGAACCGCTTCCCGAGGTGCTCGCGCCGGGCCAACACGTTCGCACCGACGTGCACGCCATCAGCGACCTCAACCAGCCGCTTGGCCATGTTCAGGTCAGCGCGATTGCGCGGTGCGGCGACTGGAGCGTCACGCGGAGCTGGGAAGGCAACCTGCCGGCCAACGGCTGCGAGTTCATCGGCACCTTCGAGTTCGCTGTACCCAGGACGCAGGGGTCACTGATCGTGGACCTCCATCTCCTCGCCGCGGACCGAGCGGCGACGAATCGCTACAAGTCGGTGATCATCCCCGCGGCCGAGTCCTTCGTCGTCACCGAGACCGCTTCAAATCGGCCGCGGCCCAGGCTGGGTTGATTCTCGATCTCGCGGCTAGCGTTTACGCTGTTCGGCCGCAAGACCGGCAAGCTCTGCCCACCCCTCAGATTTCACACCCGGAGGTACCCGGTGGCCGCACCGACACTGGCCAAGAACTCAGCCGACACGCCTCTACGCAAGAAGCGCCGCGAGCTGCCGTTCCCCCTCAACCTCTATCAGACGGCGGTTGGCAAGAAGTGGGTCATGGCCCTGACCGGCATCATGCTGCTCGGCTTCGTGGTCTTCCACATGGTCGGTAACCTGAAGGTCTACCTCGGCGAGGTTCAGCACCTGAGTCCGGAGGGTGAGTACGTCACCGACTACGACATCAACATCTACGGAGAGTTCCTCCGAGATCTCCTGGTCCCGCTGTTGCCCCGCACGTACCTGCTGTGGATCCTGCGCCTCGGCCTCATCGCGGCCTTCGCCCTCCATCTGCACTCGGCCATCAGCCTGAGCAAGATGAACCTCGAGTCCAACAACCGGTACGAGTCCAAGCGCGACTGGGTGGCCGCCAACTTCGCGTCGCGGTCGATGCGCTGGACCGGACCCATCATCTTCCTCTACCTCCTGTTCCACCTGGCCGATCTGACGTGGGGCGTCGGCGCCGCCTCCAGCGAGTGGGAACGGGGCGAGGTTTATCAGAACCTGGTGCACTCGATGTCACGCCCGGGCATCGCCATCGTCTACATCGTCTGCAACGTCGCGTTGTGCGTCCACATCTTCCACGGGGCCTACAGCATGTTCCAGAGCCTGGGCATCAACAATCCCGTCTACAACCAGTTGCGCCGCGGTTTCGCCGCCGGCCTGGCCCTCTTGATCCTGGTGGGGAACCTCAGCTTCCCCATCGCCATTCTCGCCGGCATCGTCGATCTTCCCTGATCTCCTCACCAGAGAAAGCGTGACCCGAATGCTCCCCAACGCAAGCATCCCCGAAGGTCCCATCGCAGACAAGTGGGACAGCCACAAGTTCAACGTGAAGCTGGTCAACCCGGCCAACAAGCGCAAGTTCAAGATCCTGGTCGTCGGCACTGGTCTCGCTGGTGCCTCGGCCGCTGCGACGCTGGCCGAACTGGGCTACAACGTCGAGGCCTTCACCTTCCACGACACGCCCCGACGGGCCCATTCGATCGCGGCCCAGGGCGGCATCAACGCGGCCAAGAACTACCGCAACGACGGCGACAGCGTGCACCGTCTGTTCTACGACACCGTCAAGGGAGGTGACTACCGCAGCCGGGAGGCAAACGTCTACCGCCTCGCCCAGGTCTCGGTCGAAATCATCGACCAGATGACGGCTCAGGGCGTGCCCTTCGCCCGCGAATACGGCGGCCTCCTGGACAACCGGTCCTTCGGCGGCGCGCAGGTCAGCCGTACGTTCTACGCCCGAGGCCAGACCGGACAACAGCTCCTCATCGGCGCCTACCAACAGCTGATGCGCCAGGTGGGCCTCGGGAAGGTGAAGCTCCACACCCAGGCCGAGTTGCTCGACGTGGTCGTCAAGGACGGCCGAGCGGTCGGCATCGTGACCCGCCACCTGACCACCGGGCAGGTGAGCAGCCACTCGGGCCACGCGGTCGTCCTGGCCACCGGCGGGTACGGCAACGTGTTCTACCTGTCCACCAACGCGATGACCTGCAACGTGACTGCGGCGTGGCGGGCCCACCGCAAGGGCGCCTACTTCGCCAACCCCTGCTACACCCAGATCCACCCCACGTGCATTCCCGCATCGGACGACTTCCAGTCGAAGCTCACCCTCATGTCGGAGTCGTTACGCAACGACGGTCGCATCTGGGTGCCCCGCGACCGTGACGATGTCCGGTCGGCCGACAAGATCCCCGAGGCGGAGCGTTACTACTTCTTGGAGGAGAAGTATCCGACCTTCGGCAACCTGGTGCCCCGGGACGTGGCCTCCCGCAACGCGAAGACCGTTGTCGACGAGGGACGCGGTGTCGGTCCGGCCCGCAACGGCGTGTACCTCGACTTCTCCGACGTGCTCAAGCGTGACGGCGTGAAGGTCGTCGAGGAGAAGTACGGGAACCTGCTCGAGATGTACGAGCGCATCACCGGCGAGGACCCCCAGAAGGTCCCGATGCGCATCTACCCCGCCACCCACTACACGATGGGCGGTCTGTGGGTCGACTACAACCTGATGACCAACGTGCCCGGTCTCTACTCGGCCGGCGAGGCCAACTTCTCCGATCACGGCGCCAACCGTCTCGGTGCTTCGGCACTCATGCAGGGCCTGGCCGACGGCTACTTCGTCCTGCCGGCCACCATCGGCAACTACCTCACCGACTTCCTCAACAAGCCGCCGGTGAGCACCGACGACCCGGTCTTCCAGCAGGCCGAGGCCGGCGTGCGGGACCAGATGAACCACTTCTTGTCCATCGGCGGCACCCATTCTCCCGAGCACTTCCACCGTGAACTCGGCAAGTTGGTGTGGGAGTACATCGGGATGGCCCGCAACGAAAGCGGCCTGCAGAAGGCCATCGGCGAGATTCGGGCCCTGCGGGACGAGTTCTGGAAGGACGTCCGTGTCCTCGGGACCAACGAGTCGCTAAACAGCTCACTGGAGAAAGCCGGTCGCGTCGCCGACTTCTTCGAACTGGCCGAACTGATGGCCAGAGACGCCCTGACCCGCGAGGAATCCTGCGGCGGCCACTTCCGTGAGGAGTACCAGGACCCCGACGGCGAAGCGCTCCGCAACGACGACGACTTCGCCCACGTCTCGGCGTGGGGCTGGAACGACGCCGACACCCCGCAGACCGAGCATCGCGAGAAGCTCGAGTTCGAGTACGTCAAGCTGACCCAGCGTTCCTACAAGTGATGGCGGTCTTACAAGTGATGGCGAACCAGAGGAAAGAGAGCAACCAGTGAGCAAGATCCTCAACCTCACCCTGCAGGTCTGGCGCCAGGCCGGGCCGAACAAGCCAGGGACGTTCGAGACCTACCAGGCCAATGGGATCTCTGACGACGCGTCGTTCCTTGAGATGCTCGACATCGTCAACGAGCGCCTCATCGCCGACAACAAGATCCCGATCGAGTTCCCCCACGACTGCCGCGAGGGCATCTGTGGCACGTGTGGCGTGATGATCAACGGCCAGGCCCACGGCCACGAACGGGGCACTGCCACCTGCCAGCTCCACATGCGCAAGTTCAGCGATGGTGACACCATCGTGGTCGAACCGTGGCGGGCCAAGGCGTTCCCGATCGTGCGCGACCTCGTCGTCGACCGGTCACCGCTCGACGCGGTGATCGCCGCGGGTGGTTTCATCACCGCGCCCACCGGCACGGCCAACGACGCCAACGACATCCGCATCCCCAAGGAGGTGGCCGACTCGGCGATGGACGCTGCTGCGTGCATCGGTTGTGGCGCCTGCGTTGCTGCATGCCCGAACTCGGCCGGTCAACTGTTCACGTCGGCCAAGATCTGGCACCTCAACTCCCTGCCTCAGGGCCAGGCCGAGCGATACAAGCGCACCGAGGCCATGGTCGAGACCATGGAGCAGTTCTTCGGTTCGTGCACCAACCACGGTGAATGCTCCGAGGCGTGCCCGAAGGAAATCAGCCTGGACTTTATCGCCTACATGAACCGTGACTACATCAAGGCCAAGGTGAAGAACCGCCGGCTCGCCAGCCAGAGCTGACCATGCCGGCGCCCCCGCCCCTCGTGGTCACCGGGGGCGCCGGCTTTTTGGGCCGACTCCTCATCGACCAGGCTCGCCGGACGCACTCCGGACGACGGGCCACATCGATCGACCTCGTCGACCACCCCGACCCAACCGTGGCTTCGGTGGTCGCCGACCTGGCGGCGGAGCCCGGGGTGCTTGCTCCCCTGTTGACCGGCGGCCCGGCGACCTTGGTCCACCTGGCGTCGGTGGTCAGTTCCGGCGCCGAGGCCGACTGGAGCGAGGCCTGTCGCGTCAACATCGCCGGGCTCATTTCCCTCATCGAACAGTGCAGAGTGTCGGGCCACCGGCACACGGTCGTGTTCACCAGCAGCGTGGCCGTGTTCGGTGGCGAGTTCACCGCGTCACCGACCGGCGACCGCACGAAGCAGACCCCGACCTCCACCTACGGGATGACCAAGGCCATCGGCGAGCTGTTGATCGACGACGCCACCCGCAAGGGTTTCATCGATGGCCGCACCGCCCGCCTTCCGACCGTCATCATCCGGCCGGGGAAGCCGAACCTGGCCGCGTCGAGCTTCTGCAGCGGCCTGTTCCGAGAACCGTTACAGGGCAAGGTGTGTCTTCTGCCGGTGCCGGTCGAGACGCCCTTGGTCGTCATCTCCCCGCAGACCGCGGTCGCCGGTCTGCTGGCGCTCGCCGAGCTTCCAGGTGACGCGCTCGGCGCCATGCGGGCCATCGCCCTTCCCGGGCTCAGCGTCACCGTCGCCCAGATGTTGGACACCCTCGAACGATTCGGCGGTCCCGAGGCACGGGACCTGGTCGAGCTCCGACCCGACGCCGGCATCGCCGCCATCGTCACCGGCTGGCCGGGTCGATGGGACGATCACCGCGCCCGAGCCCTCGGCCTCCCCGCCGACGACACCCTCGACACCATCGTCACCCAGTTCACCCCCACCCCCGCCCCCGAGATTTGAAGCGTAAGTCACGTGTGACGTGGATTCCGCTGCACAGAACGGCGGTTCAGGGGACGGTGGCGGTTGCGGTGACGAGGAACCCAGTGGTGGCAAGGTCGACGGCGCGGACGCCGACGAGAGTCGGGACGAGGGCCTGTTGTACCGACGGGCCCGCCGGGTCGCCGACGACGTCAGCGGCCTGCCAGGAGGCGCCATCCGGTCGGCCCCACCAATGGCGCCGAATGGCTCGGCCTTCGACTTCGACCGGCGGGTGCGGTCCGAGCAACAGGCCGTGAACCAGACCGTGCTGGACGTAGCCATCGGCGAGGACTTCAGGAATCTCGGCCGACTCGAACTCGAGTTCCCAGCCGAGGGGAACGCGGTCACCGAAGGCCGACCGGAGCAGTTGATCGGGCTGGTCGATGGCAAGAGCGAAGGCTTCGAGACCGTAACTCCAGTGCTCGTTGGGGGTTTCGCAGTTGTGGTCGGCCCACAAGCCGGTGGTGCGGATCTCCCAGCCTCGACTCGGAATAGCAATGGCATCGTCGACCAGCACCACCGCCGGATGATCAGCTCGGAGGACGACGGCGACGAACCGCGCCGACGGCTCGCCAGGGTGCACGGTCACCTCGAAGGTAATGCCGAGCCCCCGAGCGGTATCGAACATCGACAAGCGATGACCTTCGGCCCAGTCCGCCCGAGGACCGGGGGCCTGTCGCCCCTCGTCGATGCTCATCGCGATGAAGCTATCGCCCCTGCTTGCTGTGACCCGAAATCCCGAAATTTGAAGCGTTTACAACGCCCGACGTGGATTCTGCTGCACAGAACGGCGATTCGGGCAACGGTCGGCCGCCGGCGACAGGAGGCGGGACCGACCGGAGGTAGCGTTGGTCGCGCATGCGGTACCTCAGCGATTCATGGCTCCAAGCGGCTGACCAGGCCCTCGAAGGTCTCGAGCCGTTACCGGTCGGCCTCCTGGTCGGCTACGTGGTCACGGGAGGGCCCGATGGCGAGCGTCGCTATTCGGTCCGTTTCGGTCCCGACGCAGTGCGTCTGGTCACGGGGACCGACAACGCCGATGTCGTGCTCCGGCTCGATTGGGATCTCGCAGTGGGCGTTGCCCTCGGACAGGACAGCGCTCAGCGGGCGTTCCTCGACGGTGGCCTCCGCCTTGCCGGTGACGTCAACCTGCTGTTGGCCCACGGTCCGGCTCTGACTGCGTTCGAGGACCGACTGGCCACCTTGCGTACCGCCACCGACTTCGGCGGTGCCCTGTGACTTCCAACCCTGCTGACTCCAACCCTGCTGACTCCAACCCTGTCGATCACGACGTGGTCGGGCGGGCACGGGCCCTTGCCGACGACGTGTTGTTTCCTCACGCGCTCGAAGTCGACGCATCGACGGCGCTGCCGCGAGCTGCGCTCGACGAGATCACCGAGCGGGGGCTCTATGGATTGGTGGGTCCGACCCACCTGGGTGGAGCGGGCGCGAATCAGCCGACACAGCTGTTGGTGATCGAAGCCCTGGCGAGCGGCTGCCTCAACACGGCGTTCGTCTGGACCCAGCACCAGGGAGCGACCAACGCGGCCGTGACGGCCACGGGCGAACCGCACGAGCAATGGGCGGCGGCGTTGTCGAGCGGCCGTTCCAAGGGTGGTGTCGCCTTCGCTCACCTGCTCCGACCACGGGCGGTGCTCACCGCGGAGCCGACGGCTGGTGGGTGGCTCCTCTCCGGTGTGGCGCCATGGGTCACCGGCTGGGGCTACATCGACGTTGTCCTAACAGGAGCGCGCGTCGGGGCCGATGCCGAAACCGGCCGGGGCGGCGACATCGTGTGGCTGCTGGTCGACGCGGTCGACGCTACGACTCTGCGGTCGATCCCCCTTCGCCTGTCAGCAGCCAACGCGTCGGGCACGTTCGAAATCGGCTTCGACCGCCACTTCGTGCCCGACGCTCGCGTGACCTCGATTCAGCCCTACGACCAGTGGCGTGCCGAGTACCCCAAGGGGCTGCGACTCAACGGCTCGCTCGGGCTGGGAGTCGCCACCCGCACCGCGTCGCTGCTGGGACCGTCAGTCTTCGACGCCGCGCTTCTCGACGTGCGCCATCAACTCGATCGTGCAACCGTCGACCAACTGCCGACCGCGCGAGGTCGCCTGGGCGCGCTGGCGGTGAAGATGACCGCAGCCCTCGTTGCCACCACGGGCGGGCGGAGCATCCTGGCCGACCAGCACGGTCAACGGCTGGCGCGGGAAGCCATGTTCCTACTGATCCAGGGCCAGACGCCGGAGATTCGCGACGCCCAACTGGCCGACCTCGCCCCCTGAGGCCTAGAAACCTGGGGACGTAGCGCCACCAGCGCACCCCCCATCAGGAGCACGCCGCCGCCGGCCTCGGCCCCATTCGGTCGTTGGTCGAGCAGCAGCCAGGAGGCGAACATGGCCACCACCGGCCCGGCCAGGGACCACGGCACGACCGCCTACGACGGATAGCGCGACAACAGACCGTTGAATACCCCGTAGCCGAACAACGAGGCGAGGCAGGCGGTGTAGAGAGTCGACACGACCGCCTTCCACGAGGGATCGGTGAGCGCCGCGCCGACGGCGGAGGGCCCATCGAGCAGAAGGGACAACGCAAGCAACGGCAACGGGACCACCAACGCCGACCAGACGGTCAACGCCAGGCCACCGGGGACGCCCGAGGCGCGGGAGATCACGTTGCCGATGGCCCAGCAGAGTCCGGCGCACAAGCACAGAATCAGCGCCCCCACCGAAATGCGCCCGCCCCGCCCGAGCGCCACCGCGAGAAGTCCGAGCGATCCAAGCGCCACCCCGGCGAGTTGCGATCGACTTGGACGTTCGCGCAGTACACCAGCCGCAATCAAGACGGTCAGCAGGACGTGGACCTGCAGCACCAAGGCCGCAATGCCAGATGGCATCCCCGCATGGATCGAGGAGTAGAGGAAACCGAACTGGCCGAGGGACATAAACGTTCCGACGCCGAGGATGGTGCGCCACGGGGCATCGGGTTTCGGCACCAGAAAGACTGCAGGCAGCAACACGGCAGTGAAACGCGAGGCCGCGAAGAGCGGCGGCGGGAAGCCCTCCATCCCCCATCCGAGCGCGACGAAGTTGAAGCCCCAGATGCTGACGACGAGCGAAGCGAGGCAGGTGTCACGGCGATCCACGCCTGGAGGATGACCGAGATCACCATGAGGCACCAGCTATTTTGATCGCTCGCCGGCCGTGGCGGTGGTGTTGGAGGCCCTGTTACCGTGACGCGATGCCGGAGATGCCCGAGGTCCAAGCGCAGGCCGAACGGATGTCGTCGGCGCTCACCGGGACAACGCTCGCGGGCTTCCGTCTCCTGAACTTCGCCGGCCTCAAGACCTATGCATCCGCCGCTGACGGGGCGGTCGGCGCTGCGGTCACCGGCGTCGGTCGACGAGGAAAGTACCTTCTGCTCGGCTTCGACAACGGCCACACCCACGTCATCCACCTGATGCAGGGCGGACGGTGGCGGCTCGACCCGAAGCGCTCGGCCAAACCCCGGGGGTGGGATCGCACGCTGGAACTTCGACGACGACCAGGCGTGGCTCTTGACCGAAGCCGGGACCGAACGCAAGGAAGGCATCTGGGCCGTCGACGGCGATCCACTCGGCCAGGAACCCTTGCTCGGCCTCGGCCCCGAAGCGACCAGCCTCTCCCTCGACGACCTCACCTCGATCCTGGCCGCCCACAGCGGACGGATCCATGGCGTGCTCCGCTCGCAGAAGGCGCTGTCGGGTCTTGGACGGATGCTGACCAACGAGGTGCTCTTCGACGCCGGCCTATCACCCTTTGCCAATGCGGCCAAGCTCGGCTCCGACGAGATCGCGCGGCTGCACGCGTCGATCGCCTCGATCGCCGAGGCCGCTCTGGAACACGAACGGACCCTCGACGACATTGGCAGCAGCTCTGACCGGCCGTCGAAGGTTCACAATCGCGCCGGTATGCCGTGCCTCGACGAAGGCTGCCACCAGAAGATCGCCGCGGTCGAGTACCGGGCCTACAAGGTCTTCTACTGCCCGGCTCGCCAAACCGCCGGCAAGCAGCTGGCTGACAACACCACCAGCAAGTTCCTCAGATGAGGCCGAGTTGCTTCACCGCGTCGCGCTCTTCGACCAACTCGTTCCAGCTGGCCTCCATGCGACTCCGGCTGAAGTCGTTGATGTCGAGTCCCTGCACGATGTGGAAGTCGCCGCCGGCGCAGACGGTGGGGGTCGAGGTGACGATTCCCTCGGGAGCCCCGTAGGAACCGTCGGAGATGGTGGACATCGAAACCCAGTCGCCGGCGGGGGTGCCCAGGGCCCAGTCGCGAACGTGGTTGATGGCCGCGTTGGCAGCCGAGGCGGCCGAGGAGGCACCGCGCGCTTCGATAATGGCAGCACCCCGTTGGGCGACGGTGGGGATGAACGTGCCCTCGAGCCACGCCTGGTCGTCGACAAGGTCGGCCGCGTTCTGGCCGTTCACCTGGCAGTGGAAGAGGTCCGGGTACTGGGTCGAGGAATGGTTGCCCCAGATGGTCATCTTGGTGATGTCGTTGATCGACGCGCCGGTCTTGGCCGCCAACTGGCTGAGCGCCCGATTGTGGTCGAGACGGGTCATTGCGTGGATCTGCCGGGGATCGATGTCGGGGGCGTTCGACAAGGCAATCAGCGCGTTGGTGTTGGCCGGGTTACCGACGACCAATGCTTTGATCGTCTTCTTGGCATTCGCGTTCATGGCCTTGCCCTGGGGGCCGAAGATGCCACCATTGGCCGACAGCAAGTCGGCGCGTTCCATTCCCGCCTTTCGAGGCATGGCGCCGACAAGGAGGGCGTAGTCGGCGTCACCGAATGCCACCGCGGCGTCATCGGTGCGCACCATTCCAGCGAGCAAGGGGAATGCGCAGTCATCGAGCTCCATGGCGACGCCCTCGAGAGCGCCCAGCGCTGGGGTGATTTCGAGCATCTGCAGAATGACCTGCTGATCCGGGCCCAACATCTCGCCCGAGGCGATGCGGAACAGAAGGCTGTAGCCGATCTGACCGGCGGCTCCGGTGACGGTGACACGGACGGGTGCGTTGCTCACGATCGTAGCTCCCTTGCTGATGTGGGCTGGGCTGGGGTGGGGAATCGGTGGCCACTCTAACGGGATCGATCCCCATCAGGAGTGGCCACCGAGCCCCGCCGGCCAAGGGCGCCGAGACCCTGCAGACCTACTCGCCGCCGAACAGGCACTCCATCGAGATGCTGGTGATGATCGCCAATTCCTCCTCGGTGGGATCTCCGCGATCGTCCAGGCGATCCTCGCCGATCTGTTCGTACATGCCATCGACGATGCACGTGGCCGTTGCCTCGTCGAGACCCTCGTCGACGAACTCCTGAATGGTGTCCTCACGGCTGTACGACGCCGAGCAAGCGCTCAGCCCCAACAGCACGGAGAACACGAGTGAACCCTTGAACTTCCTTTGCATATCGAGCCTCTTCCCTCAGTGGCAGCGTGTCTCGCTGCACCTAGTGGCCGACACCACACGCGGTGCGAAGTCGATCGAGGTTTAGGGGATGCGCGGATAGGTCAGGTGTTGGGGCTCCATCGGTTGCGGTAGTCGATGAGTCGTCCGGTG
>JAQCHM010000071.1 GCA_027730885.1 Actinomycetota bacterium
GAGGGAGCTAGCAGCGAGACTCGGCGACTTCCTCCCACAGTGAGACTCATTCCCAAAAAAACTGTGGTAGCTAGGAGTCGCGCAAACGCCTTGAAGCGGGCTTCCTGGCGCTCAGGGGCCTATAACGCCCCCTACCCCTACCCCGCCCCCCTCCGGCCCGCGCATGGGAGCGCACGAGCCGAAGGGGCGAGCAGGGGAGAAGGTCTAGGACGCCAACGGCATCGGTTGTGCTCGGCGTGGCGGCCTCGGTCGGGGTCCACGGTCCCGCCGACGTCGGCGCCGGTCGACCAGCTCATCGAATGGCCACGTCGGTGGGCCCGAATCGAACAGGGCGCCGCCTCATCGCCGAGTTCGTCAAGAGCCTGGTCATCAGCTCGGCACTCATCCTCGTTTCCCTTCCCTTCGGCATCCGAGTCGAATCCGGCGTGCTCGGCTTCATCGTCATCGTCGTCATGATGGCCCTCTGGGCCACCATCTTCAGCGGATTCATGCAGCTCATCGCTCTGAAGAGTCGAAGCGCCGCTGCCACCCAGTCGGCCAGCATGATCTTCTTCCCGTTGCTGTTCCTCACGCCCAGCTTCGTACCCCGAAACCTGCTCACCCGCCCGATGGAGATCGCAGCAACCCTGAACCCGGTGACCTACATCATGGAAGGCGCACGCTCGCTGATCCTCGAGGGCTTCGACCCTGCGGCCATGGGGCGCGCCCTGCTAGTGCTCGCGATCACCGGAGCGCTGATGCTCCTCCTCACCGCTCGGGCGATTCGCAACTACGACTGAGCGATCCATCTCCAACTAGGTTGCGGGTATGACCGACAAGATCGCAGCAATGGACACCTTCCTCGGCGAGCCTCGCAACGCCATCGTCGCCGGTGTCCGCAAGGACGGACGGCCGTCGATGACCCCCAACTGGTTCCTCTGGCAGGAGGGACGCTTCTACATCGCGACCACCAAGACCCGGGCGAAGTACCGGCTCTTCAGCAACGACGCACGGGTCCAGCTCGTCATCGACGACTCGACCGGGTTCCGCTACGTCGTCGTCAACGGCACGGTCGAGATCGGCGACGACGTAGATGCAGGCCTCCGCTACTTCCGGGCCCTGAGGGAGAAGCACGGCAAGGGTGGGCAAAGCATCGAGGACCTTCGCGACGAGATGATCCGGGATCAGCGCGTGCTGCTGATCGTCACGCCCGACGCTCCGCAGAACGACTGGCTCTGCATGGGCTTCTGAGTTTCTTCGAAAACGACAACCGCGTGCAGCTCCACCCCGCTGAGCGGTGGTGGCTGCACGCGGTTGTGCGATCGGGCCGCGTCAGTAGGCGGCCAGGGCCTTGGCCAGCTTGGTGCGGTACTCGGCGACGTTGGCCAGCTTGATCTCGTCGAAGCCGCGGACCATGTCGTACAAGCCGGCGATTTGAGCAGCCTGGTCGTAGTTCTCTGCGTCGAGCTTGGCAACGAGCTGATGGGTGAGGGCCCGGTAGTCGTCGACGAGTGCCCGTTCGATGCGGCGCTCCTCGGTCCGCCCGAACGGATCCCACTTCTTGCCCCGCATGCCCTTGGTCTTGACCAGGCCCTCGAACATCTTGCGTCCGGCCGCCTCGGGGATGGCGGTCTTCTTCTTCACGCCGACCATCTTGAGCGACGGCGGCTTGAGCTGGTAGCTGACCTTGGCGTTGGGACCGAACCGCTCGCGCGCCCGGTCGGTGATGTCGGACTTGAGCGCGAGGCGGGCGACCTCGTATTCGTCCTTGTAGGCCATTGCCTTGTAGAGCATGCGGGCAACGGTCTCGCTGAGGTCCGTGCGGTCGCCGACCAGTCGGGCTTCGGCGTCTCGCACCCGCTTCACATCGGCGGCGAACTGACGGGCGTAGCCCTCGTTCTGGTACTCGATCAGTTCGGGCAGGCGGTAGGCCAGCACTTCCTGAAGGGCCTCGCCGCCACCGAGCTCGGCGGCCATCAGGGCCGCCGCCCCGTTGAGCGGAGCCGGGCCGGCATTCTGAAGCTTGGTCGGACCCGACTCCAGCTGCGCGAGCAGCGACGGGTCCGCTGCCAAACGCCGACCGAGCCGGAAGGCCTCGAGGTTGGTCTGGACCGAGACACCGTTGAGCTCGATGGCACGCTCGATGCTCTCAGCCGACATCGGCAACATGCCCCGCTGGAACGCGAGCCCCACGACCAGCACGTTGGCGGCCGGCTGACTGGCGAACACCCGCCGAGCGATGCCCACCGAGTCGAGCCAGATGTTCTCTGCCGCGATAGTGGCGCCGTCGACCGCGGCCCGGAAACGTTCGAGCTCGGGGAACTTCTCTGCCCCTCTGCCCGAGACCATCGCCCCGGTCGGCACCAACGCGGTGGACACGACCGCCCGGGTGCGTTCGACATCGGCCCGGCTCAAATTCTTGGTGCCAGTGAGCAGATCGAAGATCAGCATGGCGTCGGCCGTGCCCTCGATGACACGGTTCGTGCCGCCCGGATCGGGCTTGGTGGTGATCAGCAGGTTCGACACGACCGGGCCGCCCTTCTGGGCCAGGCCGGTCTGGTCGAGACCGTTGGAGTACTTGCCCTCGAGCAAAGCCGCAGTGGCCAACACCTGGTTGACCGTGACGACGCCGGTGCCGCCGATGCCGACGAGCAGAACGTTGGCCTCGGCCGGTATCTCGGGCGGAGCAGGGACCTCGCCGGCAGGAACCCCGGCGCGCTCCTTGGAGGGCTTGAAGTCCGGATCGATCTCGACGGTGACGAACGCCGGACAGTTGCCGCCGAGACACGTGAGATCGAAGTTGCAGGACTCCTGATGAATCTGGGTCTTGCGGCCGAACGGGGTGGATACCGGGTGCACCGACGCACAGTTCGAGACCTGGCCACAGTGCCCGCAGCCTTCGCAGATGTCCTCGTTGATCATCACCCGGGTGGTCGGCGTGACGATGGTGCCGCGGGTTCGGCCCCGACGGAGTTCGGCCGCGCACTGCTGGTCGTAGATCAGCACGGTGGTGCCGGGGATGTCACGCAGCTCACGCTGCACCTCGTCGAGCCTGTCGCGGTGCTCGATCCGGGAGTTCTTGGCGAAACGGGCATCGCTCGGATACTTCTTGGGGTCATCGGCGACGATGACGATCTTGGCTGCGCCCTCGGCTTCGAGCGCTCGGCTGAGATCGGGCACCGTCATGGCGCCGGCGGCGTCCTGACCACCGGTCATGGCAACCGTGCCGTTGTAGAGGATCTTGTAGGTGATGTTGGTGCCGGCCGAGATCGCCTGACGAATGCCGAGGTAGCCGGAGTGGGCCAGGGTGCCGTCGCCCAGGTTCTGGAACCGATGGTTGTCGGTGACGAACGGCGCCATACCGACCCACTGCACGCCCTCGCCGCCCATGTGGGTGATGCCGAAGTTCTCGCGCTCCATACCGAGCGCCATGCCGTGACAGCCGATGCCACCACCGGACATCGAGCCGTCGGGCAGAACCGTCGATCGGTTGTGGGGACAGCCGGAGCAGAAGTAGGCCGAGCGATCCGGGAGCGACTTGGCGTGGTCGAGTACCGCCACCGGGATGGTCATGCGCTGCTTGGCGAAGCTGTCCTCGTGGACGTAGCGGGTCAGGCGTGCCTTCACCGGCCCCATGAGATCTTCGGTGGTGAGGCCGCCGTAGTGGGCGACGAGCGGGCGACCTTCGTCGTCACGCTTGCCGATGACCCGTGGCGCGCCCGTGCGTCCATAGAGGATGTCGCGAACCTGGGTCTCCATGAAGGCCCGCTTCTCCTCGATGACGATGATCTCTTCAAGACCGTCGGCGAAACCGGTGAGCCCGTCAGGCTCGAGCGGCCAGATCATGGCCGGCTTGTAGAGGCGGATGCCGGCTTCGCCCAGTTCGACCTCGGTGGGGAAGCCCATCTTGGTCAGGGCCGCCCGCAGCTCGCCGTAGGTGGGACCGGCGGCAATGATGCCGACCCGGGCCGGCATGTCGACCGCGCCAATGACCTTGTCGAGACCGTTGGCCGCCACGAACCGCTTGGCTGCTTCGAGACGGGGCCCGAACATGTCCTCCTCGGTTCGCATGGAGAACGGGGCGATGAGGGTCACCGACTGGTGAGGAATAAAAGGCTTGCCCTGGACCTCGACCTCGGGACGGACAATGGGGAGGCGGTCGAGGTCGGTGTTGACAGTCGCGTAGCCGTCGGCGACGTTGGAGTGGATCTTGAATCCGACCCACGCACCGCTGAATCGTGAGAGTTCGTAGCCGTAGTGCCCGTAGTCGAGCACCTCTTGCACGGTGCCCGGGTAGAGCGTGGGCAGCGCCAGATCGGCAAGGGCCCATTCCGACGCCGAGGCGATCGTGGACGACTTGCAGAACGGGTCGTCACCGGTGACGGCCAGCACGCCGCCCTTGGGGTGGACGCCCGAAGAGTTGGCGTGGCGAATGGCGTCGCCGCTGCGGTCGATGCCCGGTCCCTTGCCGTACCACATGCCCATGACGCCATCGAACTTGGCGCCCTTCTCGAGCGAGGTCTGCTGCGAGCCCCAGACCACGGTGGCCCCCAGATCCTCGTTGACCCCCGAGATGAACTCGATGTTGTTGGCCTTGAGGATGTCCTCGTCGGCCTCGTAGGCCTGGTCCATCCCGCCGACGGGAGACCCGCGGTAACCCGAGATCACCGCGGCGGTATTCAGCCCATTGAGCTGATCGATGCGTTTCTGGTCGAGCGGGATACGCATGATGGCCTGGATGCCGGACATGGCAACCACCCCGCTGGTGGCTTCCATACGGTCGGAGAGTCTGTACTCGAGAGCAGTCACGGTGAAGACTCTAGACGTGACTGGTCCACAGGTAGCCAGCGAACTGCACGTCGGCTGTGCGATGTGGGCCCACAAAGGCTGGCTGGGCAAGTGGTTCCCCGGCGACACCTCGGCCGGTTCGGAACTTTCTGCCTATGCCACCTGGTGCACGGGTGTCGAGGGCAACACCTCGTTCTACGCGGTGCCATCCGAGCAAGCCAGTGCTCGTTGGGTCGAACAGGTCCCTCCCGACTTCCGGTTCTGCTTCAAGCTTCCACGAACGATCACCCACGACCGCAGACTCCAGAACGCGGAAGGCGAGCTGGCTGATTTCCTGCTCCGTCTGGAGCCCATGGCACCGCTTCTGGGACCGATTCAGATCCAGTTGCCCGCGTCGCTCGGGCCCGATTCGCTCCCGCAGCTTCGATCGTTCCTCGGTCGACTTCCGACGAGCTTCGACTGGGCTGTCGAGGTGCGGCATCTCGACTTCTTCGTCGGCGGTTCGGCCGAGCGCCCTTTCGACGACCTGCTGGCATCACCCGGGGTGAACCGCGTGGTGCTCGACAGCCGAACCTTGTTCGCCGTCGCTCCCATCACCACCCCGGAGCACGATGCCTGGAAGGCCAAGCCGCGCGTTCCGGTTCGCCCGGTCGCGACAGCAAGCCAACCGCTCGTTCGTCTCATCGGCCGCACCGACACCGACGGTTCGTTGGACGATTGGGCGCCCTGGTATCCCAAGATCGCCGAGTGGATAAGTCGAGGTCTGCGACCTCACGTGTTCGCTCACACTCCCGACAATCTCGAAGCGCCGAGGTTGGCTCGGTCGGTCTGGGAACGCATCAACGACGCGATGGCTCCCGGGGCTCTCGCGCTGGCACCGCTTCCGACGCCGAGACGTCCTGCGGAACAGCTACAGGTCGAGGTTTGACCCGCTGCCCCAAGTCGGCGCCACCACGGACGGCTACTGTTCCGCGATGGTCGGCAGAGTGGGGTTCGGAAGAAAGCTACTTCGCTCGGCCTGGAGGAAAATCCAGTCTCTCAGCCGAACGACGAGCACCGAACATGCCATCGACCGCTCAAGGTCTCGATCCCTCAGCCGAGATCCCAGCGCCGTCATGAAGAGCTTCCCCAAACAAGACGGTTTCTAGATGTGCGTTCTCGTCGTCGAAGACGACCGGACCATCGAAGGGAGATCGCGCGGGGACGAAGACGGCGTCTGCGCCGCCGCGTCGTCGGGAGCGGAGCGTGCCTGAGCTCCCCGAGGTCGAGACCATCCGCCGCCAACTCGACCACCGGCTCGCCGGTCGACGGGTGGTCGAGGCCTGGTCGCACGAGTCGGCCAAGTTCACCCCGGCGCGGGAGGTCACGGGTGGTCGATTCACCGGTGTGGGTCGCCGCGGCAAGTACCTGTTGATCAGCCTGGAACCCGCGGGCGAGTGGCGTGAACCGCGTGAGCTCATCGTGCACCTCGGCATGACCGGTCGACTGGGCCTGCGGGCCGGCGGGCCCGATCTCGACAACCTCCATCTCCGAGCCTGGTGGGCGCTCGATCGCGGCGAGACGCTCGAATTCATCGACGCCCGACGATTTGGCCGTCTCCGGGTCGTTCCACAAGGCCGGTACGACGACATCCCCACCTTGGCCGCGGCCGGGCCCGAACCCTGGGATCCGGTCCTGACCGACCGCCACTTCCACCAGCTCCTGGGGCAGAGTCGGCGAACGATCAAGACCCATCTGTTGTCCCAGCGGCCCATCGCAGGCGTCGGGAACATCTATGCCGACGAAGCGCTCTGGCTGGCCGGCATCAATCCGATCGTCACCCGGATCAGTCGACCTCGCGCCGCGGCGCTCCTTGCCGCGTTGCGTGACGTCCTCTCACAAGGAATCGACAACGGGGGAACGACGCTTCGGGACTACCGCAACGCCGACGGAGGCAAAGGGTCGAACCAACGGGCCCTCCAGGTGTACGGCCGAGGCGGCCAACCGTGCCGACGCTGCGACACCGTCCTGCGCAGTCGCGTCATCGATGCCCGCACCACTACCTGGTGTCCGACCTGCCAGACCTGATCTGACGGCCCGCGGCCCGACATCAGCCCTGGCTCCGACCTCGGTCTCCCCCCTACCCTGACGCCATGACGGCGACCCCCGCAGTGACCGGCGCACCACCAGCGCGCAGCTTCTCGGTCATCGGCAACGGCCGGGCCGGCGCGTCGTTCGCCGTCGCGTTGCGCGCCGCGGGCTGGACGCTGGTCCACGTGTTCGGTCGTGACGACGATCCAACGCACGCCGCGGCGGACGCTTCGGTGGTGCTCCTGACCGTGCCTGACGGCGCCATCGCAACGGTTGCTCAACGGATCAAGCCGGGCCCGGCCCTCGTTGCTCACGTAGCTGGTTCGCTTCCGATCGACGTGCTCGCCCCTCACCGCCGGATCGCATCACTGCATCCCCTGATGTCGCTCCCCGATCCCATCCGTGGAGCGGCCCGGCTGCTCGACCGATGCACGTTCGCGGTTGCCGGCGACCCGATTGCCCGCAGCATGGTGGCCGATCTCGGCGGCCGAGCGGTGGAGGTCGCCGACGAAGACCGGCCGCTGTACCACGCGGCCGCATGTGTGGCAGCCAACCACCTCGTCGGGCTGTGCGGCCAGGTCCAGCGCCTGGCAGCCTTGGTGGGTGTCCCCGTCGACGCCTATTGGAAACTCATGACGACCACCCTTGACAACGTTGTCGACGTCGGCCCGTCCGGCGCCCTCACCGGCCCCGCAGCCCGGGGCGACTGGACCACGATCCAGCGCCACCTCGCTCACCTGCCGGCCTCCGAACGCGCCTCATACCTCACGATGGTCGAGCAAGCGGCTGTGCTCGCCGGGCGAGAGCTTCCCGCCGATCTTTGGGCGAGCACTCGGTGAGCAAGCAATCAGTGAGCAGGCGATGACCGTTCGTCTCGTCCCTACGATCGATGCGTTACGGGCCGAGCTCGACCTGGCCCGAGCCACCGGTCGGCGCATCGGGTTCGTCCCGACCATGGGCTACCTGCATGACGGTCATGCGTCGCTGATGCGCGCCGCCAGAGCCGACAACGACCTCGTCGTGGCCAGCATCTTCGTCAACCCGCTCCAGTTCGGGGCGAACGAAGACCTGAGCTCCTACCCGCGCGACCTGGAGCGGGACACCGAGATCAGCGCCGAAGCCGGCGTCGACCTGATCTTCAACCCGTCGGTCGACGAGATGTACCCCTTCGGTCCGGTGCTGTCCAGCGTCAGCGTGCCCGCGCTCTCCAACCAGTGGGAGGGCGCCACCCGCCCGACCCACTTCGCGGGCATGGCCACCGTCGTCACCAAACTGTTCTGGATCGTCGGCGCCTGCCGCGCCTACTTCGGCGAGAAGGACTTCCAGCAACTGGCCATCATCCGGCGCTTCGTCGCCGACCTCTCCATTCCCGTCGACGTCGTCGGCTGTCCCATCGTCCGGGCCGACGATGGTCTGGCGCTGTCGAGCCGCAACAGCTATCTCTCGGAGTCGGAGCGAGTCGCCGCGTCGGTCCTGAACCGGGCACTACGAGCCGGCGCGGCGCTGATCGAAGATGGAGAGTCCAGCCCGACGGTCGTCATGGAGGCAATGGCCGGCGTGGTCGGCGAAGAGCCGCTCGCAACGCTCGACTACGCTGCGCTGGTAGATCCGGCGACCTTGGAGGTTCCGGAACGAATTCCGGCAACCTGTCGTTTGCTGATCGCAGCGCAGGTCGGCCGACCTCGACTGCTCGACAACCTCGGAGTCAACGCCCCGGGAGGTGCGCCATGAGCAAGAAGCCCGCCAAGACCGTTCCCTTCGTCCGGAACAGCAAACGGCGAGAAGGCGCCATACCCCTCGTGATGGTCACTGCGTACGACGCACCCTCTGCAAGGGCCGCATCCGAAGCTGACGTCGATCTGATCCTCGTCGGCGACTCAGTGGCCATGGTCGTGCTCGGCTACGACGACACCCTGCAGGTGACCATCGACGACATGGTCCATCACACCGCCGCCGTGGCTCGGGCCAAACCGAACGTCGTGATCGTGGGCGACATGCCGTGGATGAGTTTCCACGTCTCCATCGACGAGTCGGTCCGCAACGCAGCCAAGCTCGTCAAAGCGGGGGCCCACTGCGTGAAGCTCGAAGGTGGCCTGAAGCGCATCCCAGTCATCGAGGCCATCCTCGACGCCGAGATCCCGGTCATGGGCCACATCGGCCTGACCCCGCAATCGTCCAATGTCATGGGCGGGTTCCGCGTCCAGGGCCAAGACGTCCAGGCCGCGCTCGAGATGATCGACGAGGCGAAGGAACTAGAGCAGGCCGGCTGCTTCGCCCTGGTGCTCGAAGGCATCCCCGACCGGCTGGGCAAGGCGATCACCGACTCGATCAACATTCCCACCATCGGCATCGGAGCAGGAGCGGACACCGATGGCCAAGTCCTCGTCTACCACGACGTCATCGGCCTCGAGAACCGATTCAAGCCGAAGTTCGTGCGCCGTTACGGCACCGCCTTCGAAGACCAGACCCTGGCCCTCACCAAGTATGCCCAGGACGTCCGCAAGGGAGCGTTCCCCGGCCCGGACGAGATGTACCCCACCAAGGACGAACTCAACGAGGCGCTGGGCTTGTACGGCAAGCAGTAGCGTGCCCCGATGAAGGCACTGCTCCGGCGGGCACCGGGTTCGTTCGTCGAAGGCTTCGAACGCGTCCGGGAAGAGCTCCGCGTGCCGAAGGACTTTCCGCCCGAGGTCCTCGCAGCAGCAGAGGCGGCCGAGCCGATCCCTACCGATCGTCGGGATCGCACCGACGTCGGGTTCGTCGCCATCGACCCACCCGGCGCCGCCGACCTCGACCAGGCGTTCTTCGCCGAGGCGACGCCCGACGGCTACCGCGTGCTGTACGCCATCGCCGACCTGGGCGCCTTCGTCACGCCCGGCGGCCCGGTCGACGTCGAAGCCCGCAAACGGGGAACGACGCTCTACAGCCCGGACCTTCGCACCCCGCTACTCCCTCCGGTCATCAGCGAGGATCGGGCGAGCCTCCTGGCCCGGACGCTCAAACCGGCACTCGTGTGGGAGCTGGAACTCGACGGCGAGGGCGTCTGCGTGCGCTCGCATCTCGAACGTTCGACCGTACGGGTCCGCGAGGCGATCTCGTATCGCGAAGCGCAGCGGCGGATCGACGCCGGGGACGCGTTCCTGGCGTTGCTTCGGACTATCGGGACCCTGCGGCAGGAACGCGAGGCCGAGCGGGGAGGCGTCAGCCTGAACCTCCCCGCCCAGGAGATCATCGAAGTGGACGACAGTTATCAACTCGCCTACGACGAGACCCTCCCGGTCGAGGGATGGAACGCTCAGATCTCCCTGCTCGCCGGCATGGTGGCAGGGCAGACCATGGTGGACGCCGGCGTCGGAATCCTGCGGACGTTGCCACCGACGTCGCAGCAAAACCTCGACCAGCTCCGACAACAGGCCGGCGCGCTCGACGTCGCCTGGCCGACCGACCTCAGCTACCCCGACCTTGTCCGCTACCTTCGACCGGACATCCCCCGGCACAGCGCGTTCCTGCTCCAAGCCGCTCGCTCCTTCCGCGGAGCGGGTTACGTAAGTATCGCCAGCGCCCTGGCCGCCTCGCCGAGCGACGACGGCAAACCGGTCACGCTCACCCATGGAGCCATCGGGGCGCTGTACGCCCACGTCACCGCGCCGCTCCGGCGGCTGGTCGACCGGTTCGCCAATGAGATCCTGTTGTCGCTGTACGCGGGCGAGACTCCGCCGTCATGGGCGACCGAAGCCCTCGACGAGCTGCCCGGGCTGATGGGCAAGGCTCGTTCTCGGGAATCGAACCTCGAGCGGACGCTGCTCGACTTCGCCGAGGCCATGGTGCTCGAACCGCTGGTCGGTCACCGAGTCCGCGGCACGGTCGTAAGCCTCGACCAGGCCCGATCGGTCGCCACGGTCCAGATTGCCGAAACCGCCATCGTCGCGAGCATCAGCACAGAACACGGCCCGGCGCCGGCACTGGCCGACGAACTCGACCTCGTCGTCCACGCGGCCGACCCCGTGACCAGGACCATCGA
>JAQCHM010000072.1 GCA_027730885.1 Actinomycetota bacterium
ACCGTCGCTCGGGCCGTCGCCTCGACCATGATCGAGAGGCCGGCCAGGCATTCGAGCACGGTCCGGCGCGTGGCGTGCACGGGGCCGGCCAGATGATCCATGGTCTACAATCCGGCGATGCCCAACGCGTCGGCCAGCGCCGCCGCTCGGCGCAGCCCGGTCGGCGATGCGTCGAAGGGCGACAGGAGCAGCTCGAGCGAGGTCACCGCCGGTGATTCGGTCAAAGCGGGGTCTTGCTGATCGCCGCGTCGATGAGTTGCATGGGGTGGATGGTCCGGACGCCGGCGCCGGCGAGGTGCATGCTGCAGCCGGGGTTGGCTGATGCGACCAGGTCGGGTCGGGCTCGGTCGATCGCTTCGACCTTGCGTTCGCGGATCAGGCCGGCCAGTTCGGGCTGCAGCACCGAGTACGCCCCTCCCGCTCCACAGCACAGCCCGTCGTCGTCCAGCTCGACCAGCGTCTGCACAAACGGGGCCAGTACGGTTCGCGTTGCCTCGTGGACCCGTTGGACGTGACGCAGGTGGCAAGGGTCCTGCACTGCGACCCTCACCGGGACCTTGTCGACCTGAGGAAGCTGATCGACCCGCGGCGCCAGCCACTCCTGGATGTCGAATACCCGGGCCGAGAACTCCCGAGCGGCTTCGGTGTCGAGGAGGTGGCCGTAGTCCTTCATGGCTGCTCCGCAGCCGGCCGAGTCCACGAGGATCGGACGCTCGGGTAGCGCGCCGATCAGCTGTTCAGCCCGGGCCCGAGCGTCGTCACCGAGGCCGGCATGGGTGTGCAGCGCACCGCAGCACGGAGCGAGTCGATTGGTGGGGATGACGGCCACGTCGGCGGCCTCGAGCACCCGTTGCGCCGCGGCGTGGACCTTGCTCTGCCACACGTCCATCACGCAGCCGGTGAAGAGGAACACTGTTTCACGCCCGGGCGCATCGACCGTGGCCGACGGTGCGAGTGCATGATGACGTAGCGGGAGGTCGGCGGGAGCACCCAGTCGGTCGGGCAACACCTTCAGGCGCTGGGCGACGGCCATGGCCGTCGTGCCGATCTGTAGTAGGCGTGGCTGGTTGAGCGGCTTGAGCGCCCATCGCTGCCAGACGGGCGTGAGCGATCCGTCGTCGGCCAGGGCTTCGCGCGTGCGCTCCATCAGGTGACCGTAGGGAACGCCGCTCGGGCAGGCCGGCTCGCAGCCCCTGCACTGCACACAGGTATCGAACGCCTCGAGCACCTCGGGAGTCAGGGGCGCATCGTCGTTCTGGACCGCACGCATCAGGGCGATGCGGCCCCGGGGTGAGCGCGTCTCGTCGCCGGTCACCCGGAACGTTGGGCACGACGGCAGGCAGAGCCCGCACTGCACGCACATGTTCAGCTCGTCGGGGTCGATGGTCAGGTCCACGTGGTCAGGTCCATCTCGGTCACGGCCTCCGGCCGGGGTTGAGCCGGCAGCTGGGATCGAACAGTTGCTTCATCCGGTCGGCGACCTGTCGGGCGGCAAGGTCGGCCGGTCGGGCTGGTTGGGGACAGTCGGCGAACAGCAGGCCGACGCCGATCGCGGCAACGAAACGCTCACCCTGCCCGGGAAGCGTCGCAGCGCGTAGCGCGTCGGCCGGCGTGACCGACCAGCGGTGCGGGGGGAGCGGCGGTGGCCCCTCGACCTCTCGGAACGACGCGAGCGCCTCGAGCGCCCTGGATTCGGCGTCGACGTCGACCGTGTGGCCCTCGAGCTTTACCCAGACCGCCTGCCCGTCGAAGAGCACAGCGGCCGGCCGGAGGAGGGCCTCGAAGACGGGCAGCGGCTCGGCCCGCTCGGCATGGAGCCATCGGACGGTGGCCGGCGCTGGGTTGGTGCGAAGGATCACTTCGCCGAACAGCCCCAGCGTGCCCAGCGAACCGACGAGCGCCTTCGGCAGGTTGAAACCGCTGACGTTCTTCACGGTCGGCCCACCGGCGGTGACCACGCGGCCTTCGGCGGAGATGTAGTCGATCTGCAGCGCGGCGTCGCGAACTCGGCCTCGCCCCAACAGGTCGATGTCGTTCTGGCCGACGGCCAACGCGCCGCCCACCGTGCCACCTCGATCGGGGAGGGCGCACCGTTGCCCGGCGTCGGCCAGGACCTGATTGAGGTCGGCCACCGTCGTGCCCGCGCCGACCCTGATGGTCATCTCTTGCGGCTGATAGTCGACCACGCCGACAGGCGCAGTGACGAGACGCGTGCCTTCCGTCGGCGCGCCGCCGAGGTCCCATCGGGTCCTGCCCCCGACCACGGCAACGGGTCCCGTCGGGCCGACCGCTTCGGCGAAGGCGGCGAGGCGCGTGCCCACTTCGGTGCTCACCGTCATCCCCACACGCCTGTGGGCACCCGTCGAAGGGCCTGAATGTCGGCGCAGGAGTGCCCCATGGGGATGACCTTGCCGGGGTTGGATCGGCAGTGAGGATCGAACGACTGGCGCAGCCGGTTCTGGTGGTCGAGATCGTCGTCGGAGAACTGCTCTGACATGTAGGCCTGCTTCTCGACACCGATGCCGTGCTCGCCCGAGAGCACGCCTCCGGCCGCGAGCGAGGCCCGCACGATCTCGGCGCCGGCCTCGTGCACCCGATCGAGTACTCCCGGTTCCCGGCCGTCGAAGATGAGGAGCGGATGCAGGTTGCCGTCGCCGGCATGGAAGACGTTCATGACCAGGAGCTCGTGGCGGTCTGCGATCTCGTAGACTTGGGCCAGCACTTCGGCCAGCTTTGCTCGCGGCACGACCGTGTCGTGGAGGTAGTAGTCGGGCTTGATCTGGGCGATGGCCCCGAACGCCGTCTTCCGGCCCTTCCACAGCAGCGCCCGCTCGCGGTCGCTGGCTGCCAGGCGCACGTCGGTTGCGCCGTGTGCCCGGCCGATCTCGCCGATCCGGTCGGCGTCGATCTGGACCCCACCCTCGAGACCCTCGACCTCGGCCAACAACACGGCCGCAGCGTCGATCGGGTAGCCGGCGTGCACGTAGTTCTCGACCGCGATGGTGATGCGCTGATCCATCACTTCCATGGCTGCGGGAACGATGCCCGCAGCGATGACGGCGCTGACAGTGTTCGCGGCATCGGCCACGTGACCGAACGACAACAGCAGCGTCCGTACGGCGGGAGGATTCTTGGTCAGGCGGACGGCGATCTTGGTGGCGATGCCCAACGTGCCCTCACCGCCGACGAACGCGCCCCGGAGGTCGAGACCATCGGGTTCGGGGTCGAGCCCGCCGAGCATGACGATGTCGCCGCTCGGCAGCACGACTTCGGTCGCGATGATGTGGGTGTCGGTCACCCCGTAGGCGAGGCAGTGCGGTCCGCCGGAGTTGTTGGCCAGGTTTCCGCCGATGGTGCAGACCTGCTGACTCGAGGGGTCCGGGGCGAAGTGATAGCCCATCGGTCGTAGATACTTGGAGAGGTCGAGGTTGATGACGCCGGGCTCGACCCACGCCACCCGGTTGATCGTGTCGACCTCGAGGATCCGGTTCATGCGGGTCAGCGCGATGACGATGGGGGCGCCGAGCGGAATGGCTCCGCCGGCCAGCCCGGTGCCGGCGCCGCGGGGCACGATCGCCCGGCCGTGGGCATTGGCGATCCGCACGATGGCCTGAACCTCGGCTGCGGTTTCGGGGAAGCACACCGGTCCGGCCACCCCGCCGTCGAAGACCGACGCGTCACGGCGAAGCAGGGCTCGCTCGGCGCTGTCGGTGCGAACCCTCGACCGGCCCGCATCGGAGCCCCGCCGTCGTCGGATTCGACTCCCGCGGACCTGGGTCGCTGGCAGCGCGCGTCGGAGTTCGTCCTCGAGCTCGTCGGTCATGCACTGGAAACTACCAGGTCGGTCGCCAGCCCATTCCCGACACACCACCCGTCGACTTGCTGGCCAAGACCTGATGGATCTCGATGGTGCCCTTGCGGAACTGTGAGCTCGAGCCGGCCATGTAGAGGCGCCACACCCGGGCACGTCCCTCGCCGACCAGGGCAACCGCTCTGGGCCAGTTGGCGTCGAGGTTGTTGACCCAGTGGCGCAGCGTGAGGGCGTAATGTTCCCGCAAGCTCTCGACGTGGCGAACCTCGAAGCCCGATCGCTGGATGCCGTTGACCAGCGCCCCGATTTCGTGGAGTTCGCCGTTCGGGAAAACGTAACGGTGCACGAAGCCCCGCCGGTGTACCGCGGTGCGCTCGTTGTGGCGCAGTCTGGTGGCCGATCCCGGTCGCCGACCGATCTGGTGGTTGAGCAGCCGTCCGCCGGGGACGAGGAGGCCGTGGAGGATCTCGAAGTAGTGGCGCAGATGATCGGCGCCGACGTGCTCGAACATGCCGATCGAACTGATGGCATCGAACGGGCCGTCGTCGAGGTCCCGGTAGTCCTGGATCCTGATCTCGATCCGGTCGCCGAGCCCGGCCTCGGCGACCCGAGCGCGGGCCATCTCGGCTTGTGCCTCGGAGATGGTGATGCCAACGACGTCGACGCCGTAGTGCTCCGCCGCGTGGAGTGCCATGCCTCCCCAACCGCACCCGACGTCGAGAAGCCGCATGCCGGGCTGGAGGCCCAGCTTGCGAGCGATCAGGTCGTACTTCTGGGCCTGCGCTTGCTCGAGGGAGTCCTCGGCCGAGGTGAATACCGCACAGGAGTAGGTCCACGACGGACCGAGCACGAGGCGGTAGAACTCGTTGCCGACGTCGTAGTGGTGGCTGACGGCCTCGGCGTCGGACCGTCGGGTGTGACGACCGAAGGGTCCGCCGATCGACACTTCCTCCGCGGGAATCTGCGGCGGGTGCAAGATGGCCTCTGGCCCGAGCAGCCGCAGAAGTCGCGCGGTTTCCCTGGGGCTGAAGTGGACGTCGGGGAGGAGCTCCTGCAGATCGACGAACCCCCACAAGTTACCCTCGACGTCGAGCGCGCCCGACACATAGGCCCGAGCCACCCCCAACTCTCCCGGAGCTCGGACAATGTGCTTGAGGGCGTCGTCGGATCGGATGATGATCGTGGTCTTGGCGTCGGTCGGGCCCAGGGCCGAGCCGTCTGGGAAGCGAATGCGTACAGGCGGTTCGGGACCCAGGAACGCATGAGTGATGGATCGGTAAGCGAACGAGGACAACGGATGCACCTCCACGAGCTTCGAATCCCCGATTTCACGAAAAGTGTGCCTCATGCACGCAGAGCGGTCCACCCCATATTCGGCCCGTCCCCGCGGTGCCCGCCCGATAGGTTGATCCGGTGCCCGAACCTCTCACCCCGGACGTCGTGGCCAAGGTCGCAGACCTGGCCATGCTCGAGCTGTCCGACGACGAACTACAGACGTTCACCGCGCAGCTCGCCGCGGTCCTCGAACACGCACACGATGTGGAGGAACTCGATGTCGACGACGTCGCGCCCACCCATCACCCTTACCCGCTCCAGAATGTGATGCGAACCGACGATCCCCATCCCGCCGTCGACGCCGAGGTGGCCGCCGCTGCCTTGGCGATGGCTCCTTCGGTCGAAGACGGTCAGTTCCGGGTCCCGCCGGCGTTGGGAGAGGAACCATGAGCCGCACCGCCGTCGAGATCGCGGCGGCCGTCGCATCCGGTGCTGCGTCCGCTGTGTCGATCCTCGAGGAGCATCTGGCGCGGATCGACGAACGCGAGGCCGAGATCCACGCGTTCAACACCGTGCTGACCGACGAGGCTCGGGCCCAGGCGGCCGAGATCGATCGCCAGGTCGCGGCAGGGCACGATGTCGGGCCGTTGGCCGGTGTGCCGATCGCGCTCAAGGACAACCTGTGCACGCGCGGGATCCCTACCACCTGCTCGTCTCGAATGCTCGAAGGTTGGCGACCGCCGTACAACGCCACCGTGGTCGAACGACTGGCCGAGGCGGGGGCCGTCCTGGTCGGTAAGACGAATCTCGACGAGTTCGCCATGGGCTCGTCAACCGAGAACTCCGCCTTCGGCCCGACTCGTAACCCCCACGATCTCTCCCGGGTCCCGGGGGGTTCGTCCGGAGGATCGGCGGCTGCCGTCGCTGCCGGTTTCTCGGCCGTCGCCTTGGGTTCCGATACCGGCGGGTCCATTCGCCAGCCGGCGGCGTTGTGCGGCGTGGTCGGGATGAAGCCGACCTACGGCGCAGTCAGCCGATATGGCCTGGTCGCGTTCGCCAGCTCGCTCGATCAGGTCGGCCCGTTCAGCCGGGACGTTGCTGACTCAGCTCTGCTCTACGAGTTGATTTCGGGCCACGATCCGCGGGACTCGACGTCCATTCCGGCCACGCTGCCGTCGGTCCGGGGTCATCTGGACCGCGGGGTCGAAGGCCTGCGGGTCGGTCTCATTCGGGAACTGCTGGGCGAGACCCTGGACGGATTCGAGCCCGAGGTGCTGGCCCAGACACGCGCGGCGGCCGATACTCTAGCCGCCGCCGGTGCCATCGTGGACGAGGTATCCGTGCCGTCAACCATCTACGGACTCTCGGCCTACTACCTCATTGCCCCGGCTGAGGCTTCCTCCAACCTGGCTCGTTACGACGGTGTCCGTTACGGGCATCGCGAAGAAGGAGGGGCCAACACCGCCGCCATGATGCGGGCGTCTCGAACCGCGGGTTTCGGGCCTGAGGTGAAGCGGCGCATCATGCTCGGCACCTACGGTCTGTCCGCCGGCTACCACGATGCCTTCTACGGGAAGGCCCAGCGGGTTCGGACGCTCATCATCGATGACTTCGCCAAGGCTTACGAGAACTTCGATGTCCTACTGTCGCCCACGTCACCCTGTGTTGCCTTCCCGTTCGGGGCGAAGTCCGACCCGCTCACCATGTACCTCAACGACGTGGCCACCATCCCCTCGAACCTCTCGGGCCAACCGTCGATCTCGGTGCCCTTCGGCACCGGGGCCCACGGGCTCCCGGTGGGCGTCCAAGTGTTGGCGCCGCTGCTCGGCGAGCCCGTGATGTATCAGGTTGCGGCCCAGATCGAGCGGGCCGCGAAGGAGCCCCTGTTGCAGGAGACACTCTTGAAGGAGGGACGGTCGTGACGATCCCCGAACGCGAGCCCCAGAATCTGCCCGATGGCTGGGAGATGGTCATCGGTCTCGAAGTGCACGCCGAGTTGGCCACCCACACCAAGATGTTCTCGCCGGCGCCCAACCACTTCGGCGCCGCGCCGAACACCAACGTGCATCCGGTCTGTCTCGGTCTGCCGGGCACCTTGCCGGTGGTCAACGCAAAGGCGGTCGAGCTGTCGATCCGGGTCGGCCTCGCCCTCAACTGCACCGTGCAGAGATGCGTGTTCGCCCGGAAGAACTACTTCTATCCGGACATGCCGAAGGACTACCAGATCTCCCAATACGACCAACCGCTGAACGCCGACGGCTGGCTCGAGTTGCCGTCGGGCTACCGCGTCTGCGTCGAGCGGGCGCACATGGAGGAGGACACCGGCAAGTCGACCCACGTCGGCGTCTCCGGCCGCATCCACGACGCCGGCTATTCGCTGGTGGACTACAACCGGGCCGGCGTTCCGTTGCTCGAGATCGTCTCCCGTCCCGACATTCGCGGGCCTGAGGAAGCCAAGGCCTACGTCGCCGAGCTGCAATCCATCCTCATTGCCGTCGGTGCCAGCGACGGCAAGTTCGAGGAGGGCTCGCTGCGGGTCGACGCCAATGTCTCGGTCCGGCCCACCGGATCGACCGAGCTCCGGACCCGCTGCGAGATCAAGAACGTCAACTCGCTGCGTTCGATCGGGAGGGCAATCCAGTACGAGGCCATCCGTCACGTCGACCTCTACACCGCAGGTGAGGCACCGATTCAGGAGACCCGGCACTGGGACGAGGAGGGCGGGCGCACCCGTCCTGGCCGTTCCAAGGAGGAGGCCGAAGACTACCGATACTTCGCCGACCCCGACTTGGTCCCCATCGACCCCTCACCGGAATGGATCGACGAGATTCGCGCTGCGCTCCCTGCATTGCCTCGCGAGCGTCGCCAGGCGCTCGTCGACCTCGGCGGGCGGGGCGAGGCCGTGACGGTGACCGTCGAACGCCGGCTCGACACCCTGGTCCGCGAGGCCGTCGCGCTCGGGGCCGATGCCGAGCGGGCACTCATCCATGCGGCCAACAACCTCGCGGTCGAGGGCGCCGACCGGCTCGATTCCGCCCGCTTCGCCGCGCTCGTCACCATGGAGACGTCCGGCCAGTTGACGTCCACCCAGGCCAAGCAGGTGCTGGCCTCGATGGTCGCCACCGGTCGACATCCCGCCGAGCTGGCGGCCGAAGCCGGCTTCGAAGCGATGGACACCGGGGAGCTCGAAGGTCTGCTCGACGGCATCATCGCGGCCCGCCCGGACGAGTGGCAGCGGTTCGTCGAGGGTGAAGCGAAGCTGCAAGGCATGTTCACCGGCCAGATCATGAAAGCCACCGGCGGAAAGGCCGACGGCAAAGTGATCGCCCAACTCCTGGCGGCCAAGAAGCAAGCCTGACTCGAGCCCGTCACCCCCCTCGGATCGCGAGTGCCTGGGTACCGTTTTCGGTACCCTCACACTCCCGATCGACGTTCGGCCGGCGACTTCCCCCACACCACAGGCTTCGGTGAAGGGGACGCGTCATGAAGAGCACGCGGGTTGTCGGAAGTGTGGTCGCTATGTTGGTCCTCGGGCTGACATTGGCTGCCGTCATCTCGGGTGGCCCATCGTCGAACCCGAGCCTGGAGTCCGAGCCCAGTACGCACGTAGTGTCGGCCAGACCGCCCGATCCATGCCAACGGCCTGAGCAGGCTGCTCTGTCGGAGGCCGATCCGCTCGATCTGGTCCTCGATGCGGCGGAAGCGGTGCAGGCCCGAGCCGATCACTGCGAGATCGAACCTGTCCGAAGGATCTGCCGGGCTCTGTGGCTGGCTCAGCAGCTCGATCCTGTGCTGGTGTCCCTGCGAGGCGACCCGATCCAGGTTCGCCGGGCCGACGAGGTGCTGTCATGGGCCATCTTTGATGCCCAGTTGGTCGCCGACCCTGCGCTCGCCGTCGCGCTGGGTCGCCTGCTGGTCGATCCGAACGATGTCGACGCGATCATCGACCGGGCCCACCCCGACGTCCTCGCCCCCCTCCGCGCTGCCGAACGAGCCTGCTGACACTCCCTCCCCAGCCCGGCATCGGGAGTGTCTGGGTACCGTTTTCGGCGCTGACCCACTCCCGATGCGGCGATGGAGGGGAGTCAGGCGCCGAGGCGGAGCCAGGTGGCGGTTCGCCACCGTAGGGTGAGGGTCACGGCTCGGGTGACCAGAAGAACGCCGATCGCTACCCACAGCCAGATCAGGCCGAAGCTGGCGGCGAACAGCGCGATGGCGGTTGCGGCGAAGGCGAGGGCCGACAGGACCATTGCCTTCGCCAGGTACACATGGTCGCCGGCGCCGATCAGGATGCCGTCGAGCGCGAACACCAGACCGCCGATCGGTTGGTGGACCGCGACCATCAGCATGACCGATGCCGTCGCTGCGACGACGAGCGGGTCATCGGTGAACAGGTTCGCCAGAGGATTCCGAGCGGCGACGGTGAGGATGCCAAGACCCGCGCCGACAGCGACCGCCAGCTCGATCATTCGTCGAGCGACGGCTCGGGCCCGCTCGCCGTCGCCGGCTCCCAGCCATCGACCGGTGATCGACTGGCCCGCGATGGCGATCGAGTCGAGGGCAAGCGCCAGCAGGCCCCACACCTGCAGCGCGATCTGGTGGGACGCAAGCTCGACCGTCCCCATCCGACCGGCAAGCGCGACCGACAGGGTGAACGATCCCCGGAGCGCGGCGGTACGTACCATCAGCGCGCTGCCCACCACCAGAAGGTCGGTCATCTCTGCCGGGTCGGCGCGCAGCCCGGCTCCCTGAACGCGAGCCCAACGAAGGACGAGGAACGTGCCGACCGCGCTCGTCGAGACTTGGGCGATGAGGGTTGCCAACGCGCTGGCCCCGATCCCGTAGCCGAAACCGTAGATGAGGACGAGCTCGATCACGAGGTTGGCCACCGCACCGGCTAGGGCGAGCGCGAGCGGAATACGGGTGTTCTGGCGGCCGTGGAACGAGCCGCTCGCGGCCAGGAGCACGAGCATGAACGGCAAGCCGAGAAGGCTGATCTTGAGATAGGTGGTGCCGGCGTCGAGCACCGCGCCCTCCCCGCCGAGGAGACGCAACAGTGGCTGTCCGGCCGGAATCAGCAACACCATCCCCGCCACACCAAGCGCCAGAGCGAGCCAAAGCGCCTGGACCGAGCGGTGGGCAGCCCGGTCGGGGTGCCCGGCACCGATCAGGCGAGCGACCTGGCTCGTTGTCGCGTACGCGAGGAAGATGAGCAGAGCGTGGAAGGTGAGCAGCACCGTCGAAGCCAACGCCAGTCCGGCCAACTCGTCGGTTCCGAGGTGCCCGACGACAGCGGTGTCGGCCAGGACGTAGAGCGGCTCGGCGATCAGCGTGCCGAGCGCCGGAAGTGCCAGCGCAGCGATCTCCCGATCATGGGGTGAACGCAAGCGAAGTCCGAATGGCACCCCTGGTGTCTACCGCCCGCAGCTCCCCCCCACCCGCGACCCTTCGTTCTGCAGTACACCGACTGGCGAAAGGCCGGTGTCCGTACTGCAGCACGAAGGGGGCAGCGAACTGCAGTACACCGACTGGCGAAAGGCCGGTGCCCGTACTGCAGAACGAGGGGGGTGAGGGGTGTGGGGGCGGGGTCAGGCGACTTCGGCGCGGTTGAGGCGCCACGTGGTCAGGGCCAGGGCGATGAGGACGACGGCGAAGGGAACGACGAAGGTGCTGATCGAGCCGCGGTCGGCCATGGGGAGCGCGACGTCAGTGACCC
>JAQCHM010000073.1 GCA_027730885.1 Actinomycetota bacterium
AGATACAGACCATTTCGGCCGATGCACTATCTGTGACAGAAGACCCCCGGAAGTCTGAAGGACCACAGGACAAGGGCTCCGATCAGGTCAACACTGGATGCGGCGAATGCGGCCGGGTCTTCCTTCCGTGGATCACCACCTGTCCCGACTGCCTGACGCCGCTCGACAACGGATTCAACCAGGAACTCATGGCCCAACCGGCACCCAGGGTCCATCTGGCCGAGACGTGGCTCGACATTCCGGTGTCAGCCGACGAGCCCGTGCAGGTCGCCCTGCTCAAGCACTTCCTCACCGAGAACAAGTTCGGGTTCGAGGAGTCCCGACGGTTCATCTCGGTGCCGGCCAACGAGGCCGAACGGTTGGGCAAGGCAATCGAGATCTGGGCGTTCCATCAGGACCTACCCGACGACGTTCGTCACGTCGACACGCTCGGGGCCACCCTGCGCGATCTCGGGCATCGGGTGATGAGCGCGCTCTACAGCCGCACCTCCATGGCCCATTCGGCGGCCAGCGGCCTGGTCGACCTGCGCTGACCGGCTCGAGAGGATGGTCGGGACTGGACGGTCCTGTTCAGGAGCGAGTCGCGAACGAGAGCGCAAGCTTCCACTGCGCGGCGCTGACCGGCATCACGCTGAGCCGGTTGGCCTTCTGCAGCAGATGGAAGTGCCCGAACTCGGTGGCGTGCGAACGGAGTTCGGCCAGCGGAAGGATGTCGGCGAAGCGCTCGACGAACACCACATCCCGACAGACCCAGCGCGGTCGGTCGACGGTCGCCTTCGCGTCGAAGAAATCGCTGCCGACGTCGAACTGCGAGGGGTCAGGATGCTCCGAACCGACAATCCGACCGATGCCGGCGATCCCGGGCACTTTGCAGCTCGAATGAGCGAAGAAGAAGAGGTCGCCATCGTCCATGTCGCTCAGCCAGTTCCTGGCGCGGAAGTTGCGCACACCGTCCCAGTGGAAGACTCGGGTCGACGCGGCCGCGAGATCATCGATCGACAGCTCGTCCGGTTCGGACTTCATCAGCCAGAACTGGCCGGTCAGAACCACTCCGCTTCCAGTTCGGCCTTCCGCTCGGACCACTCCTCGGAGGTGATGGCGAACCGGATGTGGTCCTCCCAGGTGCCGTTGATCTCGAGGTACCGGACGGCAAGGCCTTCGGACCGGAGACCCAGCTTCTCGACCACCCGTCGTGACGCACTGTTCCGGGGCACGATCGAGATCTGGACCCGATGGAGACCAAGCTGTTCGATGGCGAAGCGGACAACGAGCAGGACACCCTCGGGTGTGTAGCTCTGGCCGGCCCTGGCCTCATCGATCCAGTAGCCGAGATATGCGCACTGGAACGCTCCTCGTTGCACCGAGTTGAGGTTGATCTCGCCGGCCACGTTCCCGTTGACGAACACTGCGAACCCGTAGCCGCTGCCCAGCTGCCACTCACGTTCGCGGGCGTGACAACGCAACGCGAACGCACCGCGGTCCTCAACGACGTCGGGCGCTCCCAACGGGCGGGAAGGCTCCCATTTGGTCAACCATGCGCGATTCCGGCGACGGACCTCCTGCCACATGGTGAAATCGCCGACCTGCAGCGGTCGTAACACGATTCGGCGGCCGATGAGCGTCGTGGTCAAGACGCCAAGACTAGGAGAATCGAGGCCCGGGGTCGAGCAGGCAGCCGTCCATGAGGTCGGCCTCGGAAGCCACGATCCGCTCGATCCCGAGGTGACGCATGGTTTCGACCACGATGACGCACCCGCCCACGATGAGGTCCACCCGTTCGGGGTCGAGCCCGGGATTCGTGAGGCGATCGGCTCGCGACTCGGTGGCCAACATTCGGAAGACATCCTCCACGTCGTCGCGGTGCAGAACGGCGCCGTGGACGCGGGAGCTGTCGTAAGGGTCGAGGCCTTGTTCGATGGCGGCCAGGGACGTGAAGGTACCTCCAACCCCGATCACCGTGCCGGCCGCGATCGTGTCGGCAAGGCCCGCGACCTCGCGTCGGAAGTCGTCGAGGTGGAGCTGGACGACCGACAAGGCGGCGGAGAGCTCTTCGGCCAAAGGCGGATCATGGCGCAGGAACCCGGCAGCGACCTTTCCCGCCCCGATGTCGGCCGAGAACACAGCCGTCACGCTGCCGTCGAGCGCGCCCGTGACGCACTCGGTGGAGCCGCCGCCGATGTCGAGCACCGCGTACCCGACCCCCGGACCCTCCGGAAGCGATGAAGCGGGCAGCGAGCCAACCGCGCCGGCGAAGGTGATCCGTCCCTCGTCCTCCCCGGAGAGCAACTCGGTGTCCAGGCCGAGCACCTCGCGCACGACTTCGAACAGGTCGGCCCGATTCGACGCTTCGCGGGCCGCTGCGGTGGCGACGACGCGCATGGTCTGCGGGGCGAACGCCTCGATCCGTTCTCGGTGAGTGCGGAGTGCTTCGCGAACCCGCCCCAATGCCTCGGCGGACAACCGTCCGGTCGTCGCGAGGTCTGCGCCCATCGCTGTGATGGGAGCGAAGCGCTGGCGCGACCCGCTACCCGGCCCGGCCAGGAGCAATCGGGTGGTGATGGTGCCGAGATCGACGACGGCCATCGAACCGTCGGCTCCGCGGTCGGCTGTTCGCAGGACGGCGGTCGTCATCGCCGACTCAGGCCCGATCCGAGCAGATACCGGGCTCGGCCGGATCGAACGCCGCGCTCCACTCCGAGAGCCGAGCGTGGACCCAGCGTCCGACCGGGTCGTCGTCACCCGCGAGGTAGTTGGCGTAGTGGGCATGGAGACACTTCAGGCCCTGCCTCGTGCCGCCGACGCCCCCCGTGGGTCGTGGCCCCTCATGGTCGGGCGGCATCAAGGCGTCGCGCTGGTCCGCATGGCGTCGGTGGAGTGCAGCAATCACTTCGGGAGCCAGTTCGGCCTCGGCTCGCTTGACGCCGTGCTCGGCCTCGAGCCGTCCGATGACCCGGTTCAGGGCCCGATCAGCCAGCCAGAAACGCGTCGGCATTGGCCGCCCCGAATCAAGGAACGGGCCGTTCTCGATGACGACGGGACTGCCGTCGGCACGCCGGACGACGACCTCGAAGCGCCCGAGCGGCCGACGCCCCAGCAGGCGAGCGACGAGATCCTCGTCGTCGACGGCGGGCAACGGCATGCGTCGATCAGTCCGCCGAACCGCGACCGCGGAACAACATCCGGAGCACCAGCAGGCCGACCAGTGCTCCGAGAACGGGAAGCACCTTCTTGGTCAACGAGTCGGGGGCCACCGACAGGATGTCGACCGGCTTGGCCTCGGGTGCGTCGATCTTGCGGATCGTGGGAGTCGCAGGAGCCGCCGCGTCGGCCTGAGGGCTCGAACCATCGGATCCGGCACTCGCGGCCTCGGTCGAATAGGTCGCAGGCGCAACGGCCGCAGCGGGACTGGCGCCTTCGGCCAGCTTGTCACGGAGGTTGTCGGTGAACTGACCGAGGAGCTTCTTCGAAACATCCTCGATCGCGCCCCGGCCAAAGCTGGCGATCTTCCCGCTGAGGGCGAGGTCGGTGTGGATGGTGACGGTGGTGGCGTCGGCTCCGGCAGTCACCATGGAGGCCGTGACCATGGCGTTGGCGTTGCCCTGACGAGGATCGCGTCCTTCGGCCTTCAGCTTGGCGACGCGGTTGGTGGCATCCTGTTCGACGAACCGGGCCTTGCCCGCGTAGGCCGCGGTGATGGGGCCAACCTTGATCTTGACCTGACCGCGGTATTCGTCACCCTCGATCTCGGTGAGCTGGGCGCCGGGCATACAGGGAGCGATGAACTCGAGATCGTTGAGGATGGTCCAGGTCTCCTCGATCGGCCGGTCAATGACGAATACGTTGGTCAGCTCCATCGTGCCAGATCCTCTGCGGTGTCGATGTCGGCGGGATTACCCCTGCACGGTATCCGCGAAAGGAGATCGGGCCGCGCCAGGATGAGAGTGCGAGCGCCCTCGTCACCCTCGGTGGGCAGCAGGTCCCAGACTTCGCGCTCGAGCTTGACCGGTGGCCGGAGCGAACCGTCGAACTCGGCCATCGCCACCGGCCCCGAGGCCGCCGCGACCGACCGCCAGGCGGCCGCCGGCACCATCGGCTGGTCCCCCAAGCCCACCACGACTGCCCGCATCCCGTCGAGTCTCGCCCGCCGAACCCCGGCCTGCAGGGTGCGGGCCTGACCGTCGACCCAGTCCGGCGCAGGCACCTCGATCACGACGGCCGGAGCGGGATGGCTGGGCCCGGCTGACACCAGCCCGGAGCGGACATCGTCGAGCACACTGGTCAGGTCGGCAGCACCCGTGACGACGTAGATCCGGGTGAAACCGGCGTCGATGACCGCGTCGAGCACCCAACGAACCACTGGCTTGCCCCTCAACGGGGCGAGGAGCTTGTGGATCGTCCCCTCACCATGGTCGTACACGAAGCGGGAGCCCTCTCCGGCAGCCAGGATGAGCGCGGCAATCGTCACCGATCCACCCTACTGGCCAGGAGCGCGGCGTGGTCCGGCCAGGGTCCCGGCCGCAGTGGCTATCCGGCTTCGAGCAGGTATCGGGTCCGAACCAGATCGGCGAACTCTTCGACGTTCAGCGGAGGACTCAACCACATGCCCTGACCGACGGCGCAGCCCAACTCGACCAGTTCGGTGCGTAACAGGTCGTCGTCGATGCCGGCGGCGGTCACCCGCAGCCCGGCGGTTTGGGCCAGGGTGATCAGGGAGCTGACCAACGCACGGCTCGACAGACGATTGGAGAGGTCGGCGATGAGGCTCAAGTCGATCTTCACCGCATCGATGGCGAAGCGCGGAAGGCGATCGAGGTTGCTGTAGTCCGAGCCGAAGCGGTCGAGGGTGACGGGCAGGTCGAGGGCTCTGAAGGTGTCGAACACCTCGCGTAGCAGCGTGCCGTCGCTGCGCATCACCGACTCGGGGACCTCGACGCGGAAGTTGGACGGCCGCAGCTTGTATCGCGCGAGTTCGGCCGAGATCATCTGGCGAGAGCGGGGCGCGAGGAACATCTCGGCGGTCAGGTTGAACGCCAGTTCCAGGTCGTGGACCGGCAACCCGTCCTCCATCCAGCCGGCCATTTGTTCGATACACGCGCCGATGACCCACGCGTCGATCTGCGCCGCGAACCCCGAGTTCATGGCGAGTGGCAGGAAGTCGGCCGGGGTGAGGATGCCGCGCAGGGGGTGATGCCAGCGGACCGAGGCCTCCATACCGATCAGGGCGCCGGACCGTAGGTCACCGATCGGCGCCCCCTGGCTCGCATCGGACGCATTCAGGCCGGACGACGCGAGCGATGCCTGCTCGGCTGCCGTCAGCAGTCGCTGGGCCACGGCGAGCCACAATTGGCCCTCGACGAAGTACACCGGAGCAATCAACATCTCGCTGGTTCCGAGCATCGCCCCGAGGCCCTGGGTCTGCTGACTCATGAGCGACGCCCGCCCGCTCGGTCGTTCCTCCGGCGACCTGGAGCTCGATCCCGATCATCCCTTGCGGCTCGAACTCCACGATGGTCTCAGCCAAGAGGAGACGGATCTGTTCGTTGCTCCCGGCCACCTGGTTGCCGTCGGACTGATTGAGCAGCGCCTGGGTCACCAAGTTGCTGCGCAGCACGGCGTCCATGTCCTCGGTGATGCTCTCGACGTTGCCCTGCACTCGCCGAGCTTCGACCTGGGACACCAGTCCCAAATTGTCGAGTGTCTGGTTCTTCACCAGGCTGCCCGAGTAGTTGGCGACCTGGATCCCCAGGAACAGAAGAGGCAGGAACGAAGCGAAGACCGCGAGGGTCACCTTCTGACCCAATCGGAGGTGGTGCCAGATCGACGACTCCGCACCCGAGTGGGCAGGGGTCACATCTCGCTGATTCGTCGTGCCTTGGCCGAGAGCCTGATTGCCCACACGAAACAAATTGGCCGATTCCGCCAAAACCTGAGGCCCTCAACCGATGGTGGGGGCGACGATCCGCCCGGTCCTCGACCGGCTCTCAGCCGGGACGGTGGATGTCACCCTCGGCGTCGCGAAGCGACGGGGCAATGCGGCCCGAACGCAGCGCGATGATCTCGCCGACGATGGAGATCGCCGTCTCCTCGGGGGTCCTCGCGCCAAGGTCCAATCCGATGGGCGCCATGATCGTTGCCAGTTGCTCGTCGGTGACACCTTCGTCACGTAGACGCTTGTTGCGATCTTCGGTGGTACGACGCGAGCCCATGGCTCCGATGTAGCCGGCGTTGGTTCGCAGGGCTTCGATCACCGCGGGAACGTCGAACTTCGGGTCGTGGGTGAGGACGCAGATGGCGTCTCGGAACCCAAGCGAGGCGCCGACACGTTCCAGCAGACGGTGGGGCCAGTCGACGACGACCTCGTCGGCGAAGGGGAACCTCTGAGTGGTGGCGAAGACCTGACGGGCGTCACACACCGTGACCCGGTACCCAAGGATCTTGGCCACCCGGCTCAGTGCTGCGGTGAAGTCGACCGCGCCGAAGATCAGCATCTGGGGGGGAGGCGCGAAGGACTCGATGAAGACCGACACCGACTCCTGGCGCGCTTCGCCGCGGGGGCCGTAGTGACGGACGCCCGAGGTTCCCGATGCCAACTCGCCGACCATGTCCCGCTCGACGACCCGATCGAGTTCGGCGTTCCCGAGGGTGCCCATCGACTCGGCGTCCGACCCCACGCCGGCGGGCCGGATCAGCAACTTGCCGCCAAGGGAGACGCCGAGGACATCATCGGCAACCGAGACCACCGTTGCCAAAGCGATGGGCTCGGCAGCGTTGATGGCCGCCTGGAGCACGGGAAACAACGGCGTTTCTGGGGCGTCAGACACTGCCGTCACCAGTCGAGAGGTTCGAGGAAGAGGTGGATCGTGCCGCCACACGTGAGCCCGACGGCGAAGGCCTCATCGTCGCTGTAGCCGAAGGTGACCATGCGTCGGGACCCGTCGGCCAGGCACTGCAAGGCCTCGGTGACGACAGCGCCTTCAACGCAACCTCCACTGACCGATCCTGCGACCTCGCCTTCTTCGTTGACCGCCATGGCCGCCCCAGGCAACCGTGGGCCCGAACCCTCGACGTCGACCACGCGGGCGAGGGCGACCCGTTTGCCCTGGCGACGCCACCGGTCGAGATCCTTCAGGATTTCCTTCATGGAGCGCAGGCTACCGGCGTGGTCCGCCGCGGCGGGCCCCTCAACGGATGATGGCCACGGGGCAACCCGTGGCCATCATGCAAAGAATTCCCCGGAGGATCAGGCGATGCCGGCCTCGAGGAGGGCACGGCGGGTGAGGACCCGAGCTAGATGCTGGCGATACTCGACGCTGGCGTTGAGATCGCTCGACGGTGCGAGGTCGACATGGGCCTGTTCGGCGGCCTCGGCAGCCGAGGCACCACCGGCGAGGGCGGCTTCGACAGCAGCAGCCCGGATGGGCGTGGGGTGCATGTTCACCAGGGCGACCTGAGCTGAGCCGTTGACCTGCTGCGCGGCGGCCCCGACGATGGCCCAGTCCTGGGCCCGGCGGTTGAACTTCTGGAAGCTCCAGCCCGCCCCGGTGTGCTTGGGGATGCGGACCTCGGTAATGAGTTCGTTCGCCTCGAGGCTGGATTCGAGGAACCCGGCGAAGAGGTCGGCTCCTTCGATGACCCGTTCACCGTTGGGCCCTTTGGCCACGACGGAACCACCAGTGGCGAGCAGGACCGACGGGTGATCGGCTGCGGCATCGGCGTGCGCGAGTGAACCGCCGATGGTGCCCCGATGGCGCACCTGGGGATCGCCCACCTTGCCGGTGGCGTGGGCCAGGAGCGGAGCGTGCTGGCGGACCAGGTCGGAGATCTCGACGTCACGGTGGCGAGTCAAGGCACCGATGGCGAGGTGATCGCCCGCGTCCTTGATGTAGGACAGATCCGACAGCCGGCCGATGTCGATGATCACCGCGGGATAGGCCAGGCGGAGCTTCATCATCGGAAGCAGCGAATGACCGCCGGCAAGGAGCTTGGCGTCGTCGCCGTATTCAGCGAGCAGAGCCAGGGCTTCGTCGGCGGAGCCGGCACGCTTGTAGTCGAAGGCGACGGGGATCACTTGGCACCTCCGGCGGCGGAGAGGACGGCCTTGACGATGTTGTGGTAGCCGGTGCAGCGGCACAGGTTGCCTTCGAGGCCTTCGCGGACCTCGGCCTCGTTGGGGTTCGGGTTCTGCTGGAGGAAGCAAACCGACGCCATGACCATGCCCGGTGTGCAGTAGCCACATTGCAATGCGTGGCACTCCATGAAGGCTTGCTGCATGGGGTGGAGTTGGTCGCCGTTGGCCAGTCCCTCGATCGTGGTGATCTTCTGACCGTCGGCCTGGACGGCCAACATGGTGCACGACTTGATCGCTTCGCCGTTCAGGTGCACGGTGCACGCACCGCACGATGAGGTATCACAACCGATGTTCGTGCCCGTCAGGCCCACGGCGTCGCGGATGTAATGCACCAGAAGCGTGCGTGGCTCGACGTCACCGGTGTGCGTCTTGCCGTTCACCTCGACCGTTATCTCCACGGATACCCCATCCCTACTCTGAGAATCTCTTGTGAGAACCTTCTCGAACCGCTGGTGATTCTTACACGAGAATCCCAGCTCTCACACTCTCGGGAGAGTTTCCGGACAATTGGTCAGTCGGCTGGCCAGCCAGCTGGTCAGTCGGCTGGTCAGTCGGCTGGCCAGCCAGCTGGTCAGTCGGCTGGCGAGTCGGCGGTCGGCGCAGGCAGAATTCGATAACTCTCCTCGCCGGGGAACACGAGGTCGAAGTTCTCGCGGGCGAGCCGCTCGATTTCGGCGTCGGTCTGGATCAGGGCGAGTCGAGCCTCCAGTTCGGCGATCTCGCCCTCGGTCCGGGTCAGTTCGGCGTCGGCTTCGGCAATCGTCGTGCGCTGCCCCAGCCAGGTCCGCACGGGTACCAGCGCCAAGCCCGCGACAATGAGCACCGCGATGATCATGAGTGCCGCCGGTGGGGCGAGATTCCCGAGGCGTGCCCTTGCCCCGAGAGCCGACATCACGCAGCTCCCCCGATGACGCCTACTCGCCTGGCCAGTCGTGATGCTCCGGCATAGATCGCCGAGCCGCCGAGCTCCTCTTCGATCCGGAGGAGTTGGTTGTACTTCGCAACACGGTCGCTGCGCGCCGGGGCGCCGGTCTTGATCTGACCGCAGTTGGTGGCGACCGCGAGATCGGCGATGGTCGTGTCCTCGGTCTCGCCAGAGCGGTGCGACATGACCGAGGAGTACTGCGCCGCGGTGGCCATCGCGACCGCATCCAAGGTCTCGGTGAGCGAGCCGATCTGGTTGACCTTGACCAGGATCGAGTTGGCGACGCCGTCGGCGATCCCCCGACCGAGCCGTTCGGTGTTGGTGACGAAGAGGTCGTCGCCGACCAACTGACACCGCCCGCCGATGGCTACGGTCAACGCCGTCCACCCCTCCCAGTCCTCTTCGGACATACCGTCCTCGATGGACACGATCGGGTAACGATCGACCAGGTCGACCAAAAGCTCGACCATGCCCTCAGGCGGGAGCTCCCGGCCTTCGCCGGCCAAGCGGTACAGGCCGCCGCTGAAGAACTCGGTGGAGGCGACGTCCATGGCCAGCGCCATGTCGGTTCCAGGGGTTAGTCCGGCCAACTCGATGGCTTCGATCAACAGCGTGAGCGCAGCCTCGTTCGAGGCGAGGTTGGGAGCGAACCCTCCCTCGTCGCCGATCCCGGTGGAGAGGCCGCGTTGGCCCAACACCTTTTTGAGCGCGTGGTAGGTCTCGACGCCCCATCGGAGGCCTTCGGAGAACGAGGACGCGCCGACCGGCATAATCATGAACTCTTGGAAGTCGATGTTGTTGTCGGCGTGTTCGCCACCGTTGAGAACATTGAGCATCGGCGTCGGCAACACGTGGGCGTTGGCCCCTCCGACGTAGCGATAAAGCGACAACTGGAGCTCGTCGGCTGCTGCTCTGGCGGCGGCCAAGGACACGCCGAGGATGGCGTTGGCACCCAGATTCCTCTTGTTCTGCGTGCCGTCCAACTGATTAAGGACGGCGTCGATGTCACGCTGGGCGAAGACGTCCATTCCCGTCAGCGCCTCTCGTATGGACGCGTTGACGTGACCAACCGCCGTCAGCACGCCCTTGCCGAGGTAGCGGGCGCCGCCATCGCGCAACTCGACAGCTTCGAACTGTCCCGTGGATGCCCCCGAAGGAACCAGGGCACGACCGGACGCTCCCGAATCGAGGAAGACCTCGACTTCGACCGTTGGATTCCCTCGCGAATCCAGCACTTCACGTCCCAGAATGTCTTCGATTGTGCTCACGCTTCGTAGTCCTCCTACCGCCAGCGGTGGGCAGCGTAGCAGGCGCCAAACGGCATGTGGCGAACGCTCAGGGAGCGATTCGACCGGCGTACTCCGGGCTCGCGAAGAAGCCCGGATCAGGGTACTGAGCGCATCGGGTTGACCCGTGACCAGACCGACCCAGAACGTGAAGCCCGCGTCCTCGGGCTGGCGTCCGAGCATGCCGTTGTACGTCAGGATCACATCGACGGCCGCAGAACTGGCTCTCACGAACTCGGGCGACTCGCTGAACTGGATCATCAAGCGTCCACGGGTCATTCCCTGACCAAGCTGGAGGAGCCAGAAGTTGTACCCGGCCAGATCGGGTGTGCGAGCGAGCACGTCGTTGTAGATCAGCGCCACGAACTCCTGGTCGTTCAACGGACCGTAACGAGCCACGATCTCGGGTGAGCGAGCGAAGAACTCCGACACGTCGTCGAGG
>JAQCHM010000074.1 GCA_027730885.1 Actinomycetota bacterium
CCTCCACCAGTTGAGGCTGGAGGACCACGCCGCAGTCGTCGACCGCGGTGTGGGCCAGCAGCCGCACGAAACCGGTCTCGGGGTCGACCTCGACCACCGACACGTGGGTCCCGTAGGGGTAGGCGGCGTCGGGAACCGATTCGTACCGGGTGGCCTCGAGACACGACGATGGCTGAGAGCCTGCCAGCTCGGACCACGTGACCCGCCGGGTAGGAACTCCAGCGACGGCCAGACCGGCTTGCAGACCGAAGCCGGCACTCACCACGACGAGATCGGCAGGGGCGGCCTCCAGACGTTGCGCGGCTTCGACCCTGCCGACATCGAGAATGTCCCCGCATGCGTTCACCAACGCCGAAGCGGCGACCTGCGTCGAGCGTGAGCCGCCGGTGCTCTGGCCTCGATCGACCAAGGCGGTGTCAGCGTCGACAACCTGGACGTCGGCGGCCTCCACCCCCAACCGTTTGCTGACCAGCGCGGCCCACGTGGTCCGATGTCCTTGCCCGTGACTGGGACTCGCGCAGGCCACCAATACCGAGCCGTCGGCCCGCACGGTCACGATCGCCGAATCGCTCGGCGCGCCCCGACCGGAAGTCTGTGCATAGACCGCAACACCGATACCCAGCTGCCAGAGATCGCCCGCGGCGCGTCGCGTCGCCTGCTTCACCCTCCAGCCATCAACGTCGGCCAGTGTCGTCGCCCGCAGCACTTCGACGGGGGCCGCGGCGTCGTAGGAGAACCCTCCGGCCGACGCGAACGGAAACTCCGACGCAGCGGGCAGGTTCTTGACCCTTAACTCGATCGGGTCGATGCCGAGACGACGAGCTGCGACGTCGAGTACCCGCTCACGGGCGTGGTTGGCCTCGGGCTGACCGGCCCCACGATACGCGCCAACCGGCGGGGTGTTGGTGAGTACGGCTCGAGCAGCGAAGCGATACGCCGGCACGCGATACATGCCCGGCACCTGCCGCCGAGCCGATGTCAGCAGCAGACCCGACATGTGGGCCCACGAACCGGCGTCGGCCAACACGTCGACATCCATCCCCCGGATGACACCGTCGGGGTCGACCGCCACCCGCATCGACGTCTGATAGTCGCGGCCCTGAGCCATGCCCAGCAGGTTCTCGTAGCGTGACTGGACCCAGTGAACCGGCCGCCGGTGAAGCAGAGCGGCGCGGGCGACTGCGACGAACTCGGGCGGCGCCGTGGCCCGCCCGCCGAACCCACCGCCGACGGCCGGAGACCGAACACGCAACCGCCCGGCGACGCGGTCGTCGGCCAGCCCGGCCAACAGCTGATCTCGAATGTCCTGCACCCCTTGACTGGTGCACCAGACATCGAGGCCGCCGTCGGGATCGGGCACGACCAGGATGCCGTCGGCTTCGATCGGACAGGAGGCGACCCGATGGTTGACCACGTCCATCTCGACGACCAGCGCTGGACCGGCAACGCCATCCAGAGGGTCGGGTCCACCATCCGCCTGTGCGAAAACGGCATTGTCGTGACCCTGATAGAGGGGCTTCGCGGCAGCGGAGTGCGAGGCCCGAACGATCGGCTCGAGGGGCTCGAAGTCGACCTCGACCAAGTCGACGGCGTCGGCCGCGGCCGAGGGGCTGTCGGCCAGCACCATCGCCACGGGGTCGCCGACTTGGCGGACCAGGTCATCGACGATCGGACGGTGGGTGAGCGCCGACGGCAGCGAACCGAACAACACGAACGGTCCGAGCCCGAGTGTCGCAGCCGTCTCGACTGCCACCACGCCGACCGCGCCCGCCGCGACCGTCGTGGAGATGGCCCCAACGCAGGCGTGGGCCATCGGCGAACGGACGAAGGCAGCGTGGAGACAACCTTCGGGAATCGAGAGGTCGGCGAGGAACCGCTCCGACCCGGTCAACAGCGCGGGGTCTTCGAGTCGGGACATATCCGAACCCTATCCCTGGACAGGAAGCCGGGGGCTACAACTCGTCCGGATCGATCAGTTCACCGGCCGCGGCCAAGGCGCTGGCCAAGGCCACGGCCCGCTGACACACCGCTTCGAAGTAATGCTCCGAAACGGCCTCGCGACCCGACAGCGGCGGCCGGCCGATCGAGCGGATCACGGCCGCAGGATCCTTGGTGATCCGAACCGTCTCGGGAGGAGCCGGGAGCACCGTCGGGTCGCCCCAGAACTGGTCGATCTTCGCCCCGAGCCCCTTGCCCTTGCGACGCCGACGTGAACGCTTGTTGTTGTCGATCTTGGCCTGGGTCATGCCATCACCGCCTCTTCCGAGTGCCCGACAGGTGCATGCGCCGCTTCCTCGTCCCGCAGTTCGGCTTCCAGGAGCTCGTCCTCCATCAACAGCAGGGCTTCGGGGTCGATACCGAGCGCGGCCCGGAGCTGGCTGACGTCGAGATCCTCGATGGAGCTCGACTTGGGGAGGACCATGTCGGCGACCTGGCGCTTGCCGGCGACCACCTCCTCCACCCGTTCGTCAACGGTGCCGGGACACACGAGACGATGACAGATCACCGTGCTCTTCTGACCGATACGCCACACGCGGTCGCGGGCCTGGTCCTCGACGGCGGGGTTCCACCATCGGTCGTAGAGAACCACGTGGCTCGCGGCGGTGAGATTGAGACCGGTGCCGCCCGCCTTGAGCGACAACACCAACGCGCCCGCCCCCTTGCCGTTCTGGAAATCCTCGACCATGCGGTCGCGGGCGCCGCGGGCCAGGCCGCCGTGGTAGCAATCGCTCTTCACTCCGGCTCGTTCGGTCATGTACTTGGCCAACTTCTCGCCCCACGAGGCGAAGTGGGTGAAGATCAGGAGCCGTTCGCCCGCAACGAAAACGTTGTCGACGATCTCGTTGAGTCGGGCGAGCTTGCCCGAACGCCCCTCGAGCGGCTGTCGATCGTCCTGATAGTTGACCGGGTGGTTGCAGATCTGTTTGAGTGCGGTGATGGCCGCGAGCACTGCGCCCTTCTGCCTGTCCGCGCCGTCGGCGCCGCTTGTGACCTGCACCAGGTTGTCCAGGACCGCCTGATACAGACCGATCTGTTCGGGGGTCATGCTGCAGCGATCGAGCTCGTCGATACGGTCGGGCAGCTCGGCCGCGATGGCCGGCTCGGCCTTGGTACGACGGAAGACGAGGATCCCGTTGAGGGCACGCAGAGCGCTCTCGGCACCGTCCTTGCCCGTACCGGAGGGCGACAACTGCGAGATGAAGTGTGCTCGGCCGCCCACCAGACCGGGATTGGTGAAGTCGATGATGGCCCAGAGATCGCCGAGGCCATTCTCGATCGGTGTACCCGTCAGCGCCACCCGGCTCCGGGCGTTGAGACGGCGGAGCTGACGGGCGGTGTCGCTGGTCGGGTTCTTTATGGCCTGGGCTTCGTCGAGGATGACCTTGCCCCACTGGACCTGGGCGAACTCGTCGATGTCCCGAACTGCGGTGCCGTAGGTGGTGATGACGATGTCGTAGCGTTCGACCAGGCGGGCGATCTGGCCGGCTCCCGCTGCCCGGCTCTGACCGTGGTGCACCGTGACCTTGAGGTCGGGAACGAACTTGCGGGCCTCGTTGGCCCAGTTGCCCACCACCGCGGGGGGAGCAATGACCAGCGCGGTCCCGGTTTCGGCGCTGGCGCGAAGGTGAGCCAGCATCGTCGGGGTCTTCCCGAGGCCCATGTCGAGGGCGAGGCACCCACCGAGACCGGCACCGTCGAGGAAACTGAGCCACGCCCGGGCCTCGGCCTGATAGCTTCGCAGCTCGCCGTGGAAACCCTCGGGCCTGGTGGGGAGTTCGTCAGGGATGTCTCGAGCGCTGCGGAGCAGATCGGCCGCCCAGCCTTCGCCCGCGATGCTGATACCGCCGACGAGCGGTGATCCTTCGAGTCCGAGCGCGTGGCGCAGCATGTCTGCGCCCGAGAGCCGAGTGCGGTCAGCCCGTTCGGCCAGCGCCTGTGCGGCGGCCGCCAGGTCGACCTTGTCGAGCTCGACCCACTGACCGCGTGATTGGACCAGGGGGCGAGCCTGGAGAGCGAGCTCGGCGATCTGCGACGCGGTGAGCTCGATGTCGTCGAACACCACGGACCAGCGAACATTGGCCAGTTGTCGTGCCCCGACCACCGACTCCTGGGCCTCGTCGGAGGTCAGACGCAGAGCGGGCGTCGGCTTCTTGCGGGACAACGCAGGCGCTCGAACCTCGAAACCGGCCGCGATGAGGGTGTCACCCACCGTTGTCATCAGATGCCACGCTTCGTCCTGGCTGAGCACGACCTCGCCACGGCGGCGGCCTCCCGGCCGGAGCAGCGGCGGGTAGAGCACCTCGAGGCGACTGAGCTGGTCCTTGGTCTCTTTACGCTTGGTGTTGGAAGCGTTGACCAACGCCGTCTCGACCGGTTCGTGACCGCCGGTCTGTACGGGGGCGAGCACGGCAAGATGCCACGCACCACCCGAGTCGGGTGCCTTGAGGTCGAGCATCAGCTTGGAGTTGGCCGCGCCCGCGATCGGATCGGTCCACTGGTCGATGCGACGCGCCAAATCGACGCCGTGGCGGCTGGGCACGTCGAACGGCGAGCCGTTGAGATGGGCGAGGAAGCTCTCGGCCACGTCGGCCCGACTGGTGGGGCTGGGCGGCGGTGCAGGTACTTCCAGCCGCTCGACCGCGGTCGACACGATGGTGTCGACGATGTCGGCCAGGACAGCCTGGCTGAACGCCCGTGCGTCCTGGCGATTCCGCAGCGCGGTGACCGCGATGGGCAAGGAATTGGACAGCGAGACGATGTCACTGGTCTCGACCAACGCGGGGAGCCACTTGACCTCGAAGCCACCGCGGTCACCCTTGCGCTCGTTATCCCTCGACTGATGGCGAAGTTTGGGGATGATCCGGCCCTGAGCCACCAGCTGGACCGCCTGGGAGGAGATGAGCCCCAACCACGTGACGCTCGCGCCGAGCGTGGGATCGGCCGCGGTCCGACCAAGAGCGGCCAACCAACCGAGCACGCTCGTGAGCGGTATGGCAACGGTCTCGATCTTGGTGCCGTCCTCCAGACGAATGGGCTGAAACTGCTCCCAACCGCGGCGCGAGACACCCGCTTGCTCGAGCCGAACGAGAATGCCTTCGACCGCTTCGCTGGGAGCGTTGAGACCGGCAGCCCAGGCGACGACACGGCCCGGCATCCAAGAAAGCTGAAGCTGGACGACACCCTCGACCTGGATTTCGTCGGGGGCGTCGACCTGGCCGGCACCGCGGGTCATCTGATTGGAGGCCGGGCCCAGCATCCCGGTGAGCAGCACATCGATGCGGTCTCGTTCGGTCTGAAAGTCAGCCAGAACCTGGGCCCGATGCGCTCCGGGAACGTGGTCGCGTGCCCGGTCGATGCATTCCTCGACATCGTCGAGCAAGCGAAGCAACTGGCGGATCCAGGGGGTTCGATGCAGCCGCAACACGGCCTCGTCGGTGTCGGTGGCAAAGCCGTCGACGTGGCGCTGCACGATGCGAGCGAAGTCGGCAGGCAGACCAAGGTCTGAGGCCGAACCGAGCGGCGGTGGCTCGGGGGTGTTCGGGTCGGGGGTGTTCGGGTCGGGGGTGTTCGACCCGACGGGGATCGGGTGGAGATCGGCTGATTCGAACTCGTGCTCGAGCTCGGTCAGGTCCGGGTCCTCCGGGATAAGGGTGGTAATGCTCGTGCCTTTCGATGGCGCGGATGGAGCGAGAATGGATGGTCGCACTCGATGCCGACACAAGGAGACACTGGAACGTGCCTCAAGGTTCGCACGCCAGCACCGTCGCCCGCTCAGGCAATCACCTGATGAACGAGGCCCCGGTTTGGTCTCCACCATCACCGGGGTACAACTGGATCATAACTACCTACGGCCCGAGCTACTACTTCTTGAGCACTTCTTTGCTCAGCCGGCCTTTGCTCGCCCGAACGCCGGCCGATGGATGCACGTGACGCTGACTGCCGCGCCCATCGAGTTCCACGCCGTTTCGTTCACCTACCCCGCCGACTTCGACGTGGCCTGACATCCGACCAATCCCGATCCCGCGTGCGCCGCCAACGCTGTCTCGATGTTGATGCCCTACGCCGAGCCCTTCGTGGTCCGCTCCATCAAGGCAGTCGTCGACCGCCTCGACGAGCCGCTTCGTTCCGCGGCCGTCGCCTATGCCCGCCAGGAAGGCCAGCACCACGCTCAACATCGCCGGTTCAACGATCTGGTGGTCGCCCGCCATCCGGTCCTGCGGCTGAACGAACGTTGGATGGGCCGCGCCTACCGAGTCATCGAGCGGCGCTCGTCGCCGGACTTCGGTGTGGCGTTCGCCGCCGGGTTCGAGTCCGTGGCCTACGTGGCGGCACGTTGGGTGGCGAGTCGCCACACAACGCTCCTGGGCGGGGCCGACCCCGCGGCGCGTGATCTGTTCCTCTGGCACCTGGCCGAAGAGGTCGAGCACAAGTCGGTGGCGTTCGAGGTGCACGAAGCCATCGGCGGTCGCCGTTTTCGCTACGCGGTCGCCATGATGCTCTCGGCCTTCCTGCTGGCCTGGTTCTCGTTCGCCAACACCCTGGCGATGCTCGCCGTGACCGGCCGGATCCTCAACCCGCTCGCGCATCTGCGGCTGTTGTTCTGGTCGATTAGTTTCGTCTTCGACCTGCTCCCGGCGATGGCGGTCTCGGCGATGCCCGGCCACCACCCGCGGGATCTGGTCGATCCCCTGTTCTTCGATCTGTGGCTGGCCGAGCATCGCGGCCCCCAGTAGCCGCGAGCATCGGCTCGACTCAGGCCGCGGAGGCCTTGGTTTCCTGGTGCACCAACTCGACCGCGTGTTCGAGATTGGCGATGCGTTCGTCGAGCTCGCGCCCGCGCACGCCCAACCGCAGGGTGTTCACCCCTGCCTGGTGGTAGGCACGAATGCGCTCTCGGACCATGGCCTCGTCGCCGATCAAGTTGGCCGCGAGCACCAGCTCATCGGGGACCGCAGCCGTAGCCGCCTCGCGGTTGCCGGACACCCACAGGCCCTGCACCTCGACGGCTGCCTTCTCGAACCCGGCCCGCATGAACGCCGCGTTGTAGAAGTTGGTCTTGGCCGAGCCCATCGCCCCGAGCACGAAGGCCATGGCCGGGCGATGACGGTCGATGACAGCCTCGACGTCGTCGTCGATCTCGATCGTTCCTCCGACCTGGATGTCGATGTCGGCCAGTGATCGCCCCGCCGACTCTGCACCCCGGGCAATGGGGTCGAGGAAGATGTCGGCGTGTTCGGGCACGAAGGAAGTCCCCAGCCACCCGTCGGCGACCGCACCCGTGAACTCGAGCGACGCCGGACCGAGCGTGGCGAGGTAGATGGGCAGATCAGGCTTCGGCGGGGTGGAAAGGCGAAGCGGCTTGCCTTCCCCACCGGGTCGGGGAAGGACGTAGTGCTTGCCCTCGAACTGGATCTTCTCGCCCGCGAGCGCCATCTTCACGATGGCGACGTATTCCTTCAGACGCGAGAGCGGCTGGGAGAACGACGCGCCGTGGAGGCCTTCGACCACCTGGGGCCCGCTGACCCCGAAACCGAGGACGAACCGGTCGCCTGAGACCATGGCCATGGTGGCCGCCGTCATGGCAGTCATGGCCGGCACCCGCGCGCTGATCTGAATGATGCCGGTGCCGAGCCGGATGTTGTCGGTGACGGCTGCCAGGTAGGCCAACGGGACGATGGTCTCCATCCCCCACGCCTCGGCCGACCAGGCGAAATCGACGCCGGCTCGGTCGGCAGCCTGGGCGAAGGCCACCGTTTCCTCGAACGGTTTGCCGTCGTAGTAGGCGTTACCGATACCTACTGCGGTCCGCATCACGTCAGACCTCCGGGCTGGGCCGACGGAAACTTCGGGGCACGCTTCTCCCGCAGAGCTCGGGCGCCTTCGGCCGCATCGGGACCGAGGAAGGTGAGCATCTCGAACGCGAGGCTCGCGTCGAACGCCGGAGCCGCTTGAGTGAGCCACAGGTTCAACGACCGCTTGGTCCAGCGGGCGGCGTCCTGTGGACCATTGGCGATCTGGTTGGCCACCTTGAGGGCCTCGTCCATCAACTGCGCCCGGGGCACGGCCTTGCTGACCAGGCCGATCTCGTCAGCGGTCTTGCCGTCGATGAAATCCGCAGTGAGCAGGTAGTACTTGGCCTTCGGCATGCCGCAGGCGAGCGGCCACAGAATGTTGGCGTGGTCGCCGGCCCCGACGCCGAGCCGGAGGTGCCCATCGGTGAAGCGGGCCTCCTCGGCAATGATGGAGATGTCGGCCATGAGGGCGACGGCCAGACCGGCACCGACGGCGACGCCGTTGATGGCCGAGATGATGATCTTCTCGCAGTTGAGCATGCGGTAGACGACGTCGCCCGCCTCCTTGAGCACGTTGCGGATGACGCTGTAGTTCCCGGCCATGCCCTCGATCCACTCGAGGTCACCGCCCGCAGAGAATGCGTCGCCCTGGCCGGTGATGACGACGACACGCGTGTCGTCGTCGTCATGGATGTCGTCCCAGACCCGGCTGAGGCCGTAGTGCAAGGGGGCGTCCGTCGCGTTGTAGTGCTCGGGTCGATCGATGGTCAGCAGGAGCACCCCGTTGTCCCGTCGTTCGAAGCGCAGATTCGGATACTTGTCGAAATAGTGGTCGGCCATGCGCCCGATCATGCTCGGCCGTCCGCCAACCGGCAACTACCCTGGGGCAGAGAACCCCGAGGAGAACCTGTTGTCCGAGCAAATCGAGACCCGTGAAGGGTGGTTGACCGATGAAGACATCGCCACCATCCGCGCCCGACTTCCGATCGTGTACGTCGAGGCCATTCCCGTGCGGATCAACGAAGCGGGCGAAGTGATCCAGATCGGACTGCTGTTGCGGGCCATGCCAGACGGCACGATCAGCCGGGCGATCGTCAGCGGGCGGGTGATGTGGGGCGAACGAGTTCGTGAAGCGCTCGTAAGACACATCGAGAAGGACCTCGGGTCGTTGGCGTTGCCCAAGATCCCGCTGAGCCCCACGCCGTTCACCATCGCCGAGTACTTCCCCGAACCCGACCGCACTGGCTTCCACGATCCCCGCCAACACGCGGTCAGCCTGGTGTACCTTGTCCCCGTCGAGGGGATCTGCGAGCCGTCGCAGGAGTCGCTCGACATCACTTGGATCACGCCAGCTGAGGCAGACACAGCTGAGGTCAAGGCCGAGATGACGTCGGGCCAGGACCGGTTGCTGCGCTTGGCGTTGGCGCACGCTGGCTGCCTGCCCTAGAACTCAGGCGATGTCCACACTCATTCATCGCCGCACCTACGACTGCGAAGCCTTCACCGAGGGGGACGATGCCCTGCGGGTGCGGGGTCATTTGGTCGACTCCAAACCCCACGGCCTGTGCCTGGCCGACGGCCGTAGGCTCGTCATCCACGAGATGACCGTCGATCTCATCGTCGGCGCGCAGAGCTTCGAGATTCTCGACGTGCAGAACTCCATGGAGATCAGCCCCTACCGGGCATGCAGCGGCATTCTGGTCGACTATCGCCAACTGATCGGAACGTCCATCACGAGGGGCTACACCCATCGGGTCCGCGAAATGTTCGGCGGTCCCAAAGGCTGCTCGCACATGGGCGCCCTGCTCCAGGCGATGGGTCCAGTCGCCATCCAGGCCAGCTGGAGCCTGGCGAATCTGCGCCTCCAGCCCAAGGACCGCCTGAGTGATGGCGAGATCGACCCGGTAGAACGGGAACGACGAATGCGCCTCAACCTCAACACCTGCCACGTGTGGGCCGAGGACAGCGAACAAATGGCGCTCGTCCAGATCGGGCGCACGCCCAAACGCCCGAGCTGGGAAGTCGACCGGCTTCGGTCCCTCGGGGTGGACGTCCCGGCCGACCAGTCCGATCGCTGACCCAGCCCGATCACTGACCCAGCTTGCGGCGGAACTCCTCGCTCTCGCTGAACTCGAGCATCAGCTGACCGCGGGTCATCCCGCCGATGACCCGCTGCAACCAGAAGACAAGGCCCGCATTGTCGGGCGCTCGGCCCAGGACGTTCTGGTAAACGAGCTGAACGAACTGCTCGTCGTTCAGCGAACCGTAGCGCTGACCGAACTCGGGAGCGGCCGCGAACGCCGCGCTGACCTGATCGAGCGGTTTGCCGGTGTCGAGCCAGTACTTGAGGCCCGCGGCGTCCGGCGGGCGGAGGAAGTAGGCCCAGTAGAGCCGAGCCACGGGCGTACGACCGTCAGCCTCGCCGAGCCGGGCGCGGGTGCCACCGACGAACTCGGCGGACTCCGAGAAGCCCATCATCACCTGACCCCGCGAGGTCCCCTCGTTCAGCTTCTGCGTCCAGAAGTTCTGGCCGGCGGCATCGGCAGCGCGACCCAAAACGTTCTGGTAGACCAGCGCCACGAAGCCCGGGTTGTCGAGTCTTCCGTAGGTGTCCGCGAACTCCGACGACGCTGCGAACGCGCTCGACACGTCGGCCAGGGTCCGTCCGGCTGCTCGTTGCGACATCCAGTACTGCATCCCGGCAAAATCCGGAAGACGGCGGAAGTACGCCAGATACAACCGAGAGATCTTCGCCCGTTCGGAGGTGGCGTCGATCGATGTCGGTGGCGCCGCGGTCATGGGCTCGGTGAGGAAGCCGACGTCGCCGTAGTCCCCGCCGAGCACTCGACCGGCATCGACCTTCAGCCACTTGGTCAGGATCGTGTCGTACACCGCCCGGTAGTCGACCGTCGTGCGCAGGTTCCCCGAGCGGTCAGGGTTGGCAAGGCTCGAGAGCTCGCCGTAACGCCCGCCGTTCACGC
>JAQCHM010000075.1 GCA_027730885.1 Actinomycetota bacterium
AAAGCGACAGGCACCCCGCCGAAACTATCCGGGGTCGTGGTCGAACGAGTGGCCGGGGCGCACCTACCATTCGGCGATGCGGTGCGGCCGACTCTTCATCGTCGGCGTGCTGATGTCCGTCTCCTGCGCCGATTCGGCCTCGCGGCCGGTCACCCCGCCCTCGACCACCCCGCCCTCGAATTCGAGCGCGACGACCACGACGGCTTCTGTGGCCACATCGACGACGACCGTGTTCACCCGGCCGACTCCTGAGGTCCGGACGGGTGCCGAAATGCTGGTGGTCGAGGGTTTCTCTTCCTTGACCGGCATGACCATCGGCCTGATCGTGAACCAGACCGCCGTCGTCGACGGGGTGCACCTGATCGATCTGGTGGCAGGGTCGACGGCGGTCGAACTGGGAGCGGTGTTCGCGCCCGAGCACGGGTTACGCGGGTTGGCCGATGCCGGTGAGCTGGCGGTCGACGGCGTCGACGAGCGGACGGGTGTGCCGGTCCACAGTCTGTACGGAGCGAACCGCCAGCCGACGCTCGATCAGTTGCGGAACCTCGACGCCCTGGTCTACGACATCCAGGACGTCGGCTGCCGTTTCTACACCTACATCGCGACCATGGGCCTGGCCATGCAGCGGGCGGCCGAGACCGGTATCCCGTTCGTCGTGTTGGATCGGCCCGAGCCCCAAGGCGGCACCCGCCCCCAAGGACCCATCGGCGCGGTGGACGTCGGCTCGTTCGTCTCGCCCTATCCGATTCCGTCGGCTTACGCCATGACTGCGGGGGAGCTGGCCCAGGCGATCAAGGGCGAGGCCTGGCTGCCCGGCCTGCAGAGTCTCGACCTGCGCGTGATCAGGGTCGACGGCTGGCGGCGCGGCCGGATAGGGCAGACGACCGAGAGCGACTGGGTGCCGCCGAGTCCCGCACTACCGTCCCTCCAGTCAGCGCGCGCCTACCCGGGAACGGTGCTGTTGGAGGCCACGACATTGAGCTACGGCTCAGGCGGACCTTGGCCTTTCTCCTCGGTCGGCGCACCCTGGCTCGATGCCGATACCCTGGCCGCCGCCCTGAACGGCCGCTCGTTGCCCGGGGTCCGCTTCGAGTCGGTGACCATGACGGCGGACCCCGCCATCGCACCGCGAGCCCGGTTCCCGAACCAGCAAGTCCCCGCCGTCCGCATCGCCATCACCGAACCCGCCGCCTACGAAGCGGTCTCAACCGGCGTCCATCTGTTGGCGGAAGCGTTTGCTCAGGCCGACGCCGGCGGGCATCGGGTGATCGACCGCCCGGCGACCTTCGATCTCCTCGCTGGGTCGACATCGATTCGAGCCGGGCTGGAGGCCGGCCTCCCGACGGCCGACATCGTCGCCGGGTGGCAAGTCGAGCTCGCGGCCTTCGAACAGATCCGCGGGCGGTACCTGCTCTATCCGTGAGTAGCTGAGAGGGTGATCACCGCATCGGCCCTGGCCAACGCGGCCGGTCGGTTCGAAGCGGTCAAGACCGTGTAGCCGGCGGCGGACAGACGGGACCACAGCAGGAGCTCGGTCTCGACGTCGAGCGCACTCGTCAGATCATCGAGGACCAGAAGTTCCGGTTTGCGGGCCAACGCCCGCGCCGCCGCCGCTCGCTGTGCTTGACCGCCGCTCAGGCGCACGCCCCGAGCGCCGACCATGGTGGCCAATCCGGCAGGAAGCGCATCGACATCGGAGTCGAAGGCGGCTAGTTCGATGGCGTCCAGAAGGTCACGGTCGGACACGTCGAAGCCGAGACGGAGGTTGTCGGCCAGGGACTCGGCGAACAACCGCGGAGCCTGGGCCACGTACGCGCTCCGAGGCGGCACGAAGAACGCCGCCCGGTCCTCGACCAGAACCCCATTCCAACGCACCACGCCTGAATCGATGTCGAGCAATCCAATGACGGCCCGGAGCAACGAAGACTTGCCCGAGCCCACCACACCGCTCACAACGGTGATCGAACCCCGCTCGACGACCAGAGAAACGTCGAACAAGCCGCGCGAGGCCACCGTCAGACCCTCGACGCTCAGCCGAGCGAGCGGAATGGCCGGCGGTGCAGCGGGAGCCGCAATCCGCGGCCCGCCCAGAACGGGCAACGGCTGGTGGTGGACCAAGGGGTCTTCGCCACCTGGCAGCGCCTCGGGCAGCAGGACCTCGATTCGGCCGGCCGACACCTCCGCCCGGCGTCGACCGGTGAACACCATGCCGAGCCGCATCGGCAACCAGATCAGGCCAGCCAGGTAGGCCGCGAACTGAGCGATCTCCCCAGCTGTCAGAGCGCCTCTTGCCGCGACCGCCAACGCGATCCCGAGAAAAACGTCCGAGGCGGTCGTGTTGATCGACCACATCACGTCGTTCCACACGGTCTCGCCCACCGCCGCCTTGGCCCGAGTCGCGTTGAGTCGGTCGAGCCGCCGGAGAATGCTGCCATGGGCCCCGGTGACCTTGACGGTCAACGACGCCTCGATGCCTGCGGCGAGGAACCCGCTGACCGCGCTCGAAGCCTCACGAGCACGAACCCGAAACACTCGAGCCAAGTTGGCCAGCAGCCCGTTGCCCCATCCGGTGAGCAGCAACGGCACCGCTCCGGCCAGGGCGGCGGGCAAGTCGATGCTGGCGAGGAACCAGAAGGCCACGACGCCGTAGACCAGCGAACCCAGCATGTCGGTCCAGTTGTCCAGCAGGAACATCACGTCCTGCGGATCGTCCCGAAGTCGAACGAGCACATCACCGACAGCTGTCTTTCGGGGACCCGAACGCGGCCCCCCACTGGCCAGCTGCGCCTCGACCGCGTTGGCCCGCATCAACGCCTTGGAGGACTCGACGCCCTTGATATAGGTGGGGTGGGCGAACACCATCATCGAGATGATGGCGATCTCGGCCAGCGCCAGGGCACCGAGATAGACGAACGATCGGGGGGTGGCACCGTTCTGCTGAAGTTCGGTGAATACCCGCCCGATCAGCCAGCCGGGAAGGATCGGCGAGATGAAGAACATGGTCCAGCCGGTCATTCCCAGCCAGTACTGCACCGGTCGGAAGTTGGCTGCGGTGATGATTCGCCGTTCGAGACGTAGTCCTTGCGCGGTCACGCCAACTCCTCGGCCTCGGCACCCATGGCCAACAATTGGGCGTAGCGAGACCCAGGGTCGGTCAACAGGTCGACCCGGGCGCCGAACTCGACGAGCTCGCCATCGGCGAGGACCGCGATGTCGTCGCAGATGGATAGGGTCTCCAAACGGTGGGCGATGATCACACCCGTCCGTCCATCGAGCAATCGCGCGACCGCGACCGAGATCGCCGCCTGGGTGACCGGGTCGACGCGAGCAGTCGCCTCGTCGAGCACGACAACATCCGGGTGGTGCAACAGGGCGCGGGCGATGGCCAACAACTGAGCCTCACCGGCCGACAGCCCGGCGCGATCGTCCTGCTCGGCCCGGTTGTCGGGCGACAGCATGGTGTCGAGCCCGGATGGCAGATCAGCCAACCACGGACCCAGTCCCGCGGACACCAGCGCGTCGACGATGCGCTCATCGGTGTGCTGGCTTTCGCGGTCGAACAGGTCGCTGTCGAACAGATCGCTGTCGAACATGGTGACGTTCTCCCGAACGGTGCCGGGGAAGAGCTGCACGTCCTGGGGGATGGCACTGACCCGCCGCCGGAAGTCGGCCTCGAGCACCCGACCGACGTCGACGCCACCCAGGGTCACCGAACCAGACGTGGTGTTGACCAAGCGCAGCGCCAGCCGAATGGCCGACGTCTTGCCCGAACCCGAGCGGCCCAAGAGGCCGACCACCCGTCCGGCCTCGACCCGCAGATTCAGATGCTGCAGGGCAGCCTCTCCCTGCGAGGCGTCGTCGTAGACCAGACCTGCGTTCGAGAACTCGAGAGCCAGCGGTCCTGCGGGCAGTGGGCGCTCCCCCAGGTCGACGCGTCGACCCTCTTCGAGCAGCTCGGTGACGCGCTGCGCCGCGCCCGAGACCCCTTGGGCCTCCATCAGCCGCCAGGTCAGGTGTTCCACCGGCGAACGCACGACATCGACCAGCCGGTAACCCAGAACGACGTCCCCTATCCCCAAGCCCCCTCGGCGAAAGAGCAGCAAACCGGCGCCGAGCACCGCGATCTGGGTCAGCAGGATCACCGCGCGTAAGCCGCTGTTCACCTTCATCTCGGCCCGGGTCCGCAACGACATCGCGTCGACCAGACGGCGAGCCGCGTCACCGAAGCGGCGGAGTCCGTGAGCGCCGGCGCCGAGCGATGCGACATCCTCGGCCCCCGAAACGTACTGCTCGATGATGCTGTTCATCTCCGAGTCGATGGTCCGCTCCCGGGTCACGGCGGCCGTGGTCGTGTCTCGGGTCGACCATCCGCGCCAGGCAAGCGCCGCGAAGCCGACGGCCATCGGGACGGCCAGCCATGGTTCGACGAGAGCCATCACGACGAGGGAAGCGATGGCCAGCATGGAGATCCCGGCGATGCGGGCCACCACCGCGGACAGGAAGGACGTGAGCGCCGTGACGTCGCCGTCGCAACGGGTCAGCAGCTCGCCGGGCGTGCGGTCGCGGTGGAACGACAGGTCCGCGTTGAGGACCAGACTCGCCAGTTCGTGCCGCAACCCGTTGGTCAAGCGCCACGCCAGCAACGCCGACCTCCACGTCACCACAACGATCAGCAGCGACGACGCCAAGCCGAGCCCGGCGAACGTCAGCGCCACGGTCACCAACTCGCTGACCGGCGCCTGGGCGATGACCCGGTCGACGAAGCGGGCCATGGCGAACGACGCCGCGATCGGCAGTGCCGCCGACAAGGCCATGAGCAACCCGAGACCCGCGAATGCGCGCCGGTGAGGGGCGACGAGCCCGACGAGCACCCTCCAATGCGACCTTGACGCCGACCCGGACATCCCGCGACGGTACCCGCTGCCTCGTACGGCGCTATCGAAGTTTCGGCCCGCGGCGAGCCGCTACGGTACCGATGTGTCCGTCAACGATTTCGAGTGGTCAGACGTCCCGACCAGGGCGCTCGCCATCATCGCCGTGCTCATCGGCGCCTCTGTCCTGAGTTCGCTCGCCCGCCTGTTCCTTCGCCAACTCACCCGCCGAGCGCTCAGCCAGGCCCTCTCCGGCAAGGGGCGACTGCTCAAGCGTCTCCCCCGCAGCCATGACGTCGGCGGTCCGGATCCGCGGCCCGGTCAGCGAGCCGACGCTGCGGCGCAGATGCTGGCCCGGATCGCATCGCTCGTCATCACCATCTCGGCCCTGCTCATCATCCTGCGCATCCTCGAACTGAACCCGCTGGTGCTGGTGTCCTCGGCCGGCTTCCTGGGCGCTGGAGTCGCCATCGGCGGCCAGGCGCTCATCAAGGACTGGCTCACCGGCCTCATGGTCCTGCTCGAGGATCGCTACGCCGTCGGCGACGACATTACGGTGCGCGTCGGAGGACAGGACGTGAGCGGGCGGGTGGAGACCTTGACCAGCGCGGCCTTGCGCATGCGGTTGCCCGAGGGCCCGACCTGGCATGCAGGCCACGGCTCGGTCGAGAGTGTGACCAACCATTCCCAGCTCCTCCCCACCGAAAGCCCGCTCGCAGCCAAGGACTAAGCCAACCCCGAACCCGTTCTACCGGACCGGCCCGTCGATAAGGAACAGGTGATGGCTTCCACCTATCGACTCAGCGACCTTCGTGCTCTCGAGGCAGAGTCGATCCACATCATTCGCGAGGTCGCGGCCGAGTTCGAACGTCCGGTCATGATCTTCTCGGGCGGCAAGGACTCGATCGTGATGCTTCACCTCGCAATCAAGGCCTTTCACCCGGCCAAGGTGCCCTTCCCCATCATGCACGTCGACACGGGGCACAACTTCGACGAGGTCATCGAGTATCGCGACCGACGGGTCGCCGAAACCGGTCTCCGGCTCATCGTCGCGTCGGTGCAGGAAGCCATCGATCGCGGTGACGTGGTCGAGGAGACCGGTCCGCGTGCGTCGCGCAACGGTTTGCAGACCTCGGCGTTGTTGCACGCCATCGAGGAGCACCGCTTCGACGCTCTGTTCGGCGGTGCCCGCCGGGACGAGGAGAAGGCCAGGGCAAAGGAGAGGGTCTACAGCTTCCGCGACGAGTTCGGGCAGTGGGGCCCAAAGGGGCAGCGTCCCGAGCTGTGGAACCTGTACAACGGGCGCCACAACATCGGCGAGCACTTCCGCATCTTCCCCATCTCCAACTGGACCGAACTCGACGTGTGGCATTACATACGGGACGAGAACATCGACCTCCCGTCGGTGTACTACTCCCACCAGCGGCAGGTCTTCCGCCGTGACGGAATGTGGCTGGCCGACACTCCCTTCATCAACCGGATGGACGGCGAGAACCTCGAAACGCACCTTGTCCGATTCCGCACCATCGGCGACGCGACGTGCACCGGGGCGGTCGAGTCGCCGGCGAACACCATCGACAAGGTGATCGACGAGGTCGCGTCGACCCGCATCACCGAACGCGGCGCGACACGCGCTGACGACCGACGCACCGAAGCGGCCATGGAAGATCGCAAGAGGGAGGGGTACTTCTGATGGAGTTACTTCGTTTGGCCACCGCCGGATCCGTCGACGACGGCAAGAGCACCCTCATCGGTCGGCTGCTGTACGACTCGAAGTCCATTTTCGAGGACCAGATGGAGTCCATCGAGGCGACCAGTGCGCAACGGGGCGAAGAGTACGTCAACCTTGCGCTGCTGACCGACGGTCTGCGAGCCGAGCGGGAGCAGGGCATCACCATCGACGTCGCCCATCGTTACTTCTCGACCCCTCGCCGCAAGTTCATCATCGGCGACACTCCCGGCCACATCCAGTACACCCGGAACATGGTGACGGGTGCGTCGACGGCCGATCTCACCATCGTGTTGGTCGACGCTCGTCACGGTGTGATCGAGCAGTCACGGCGCCACGCGTTCATCGCCTCGCTGCTGCGGATTCCCCACATCGTCGTCGCCATCAACAAGATGGACCTGGTCGGCTGGGATCAACAGGTCTTCGAGGGGATCCGTCAGCGGTTCTCAGACTTCGCAACGAAGCTCGACATCTCCGATCTCACCTTCATCCCGATCTCTGCGCTGCACGGTGACAACGTCGTGGATCGAAGCGTCAACTCCCCGTGGTATCAGGGGTCGACACTGCTCCACCACCTCGAGGAAGTCCACATCTCGTCGGACCGCAATCTGGTCGACGTGCGTTTCCCCGTTCAGTACGTCATCCGACCCCAGAGCACCCAGTACCACGACTACCGCGGGTACGCGGGAACGGTTGCCGGCGGCATCCTCAAGCCGGGCGATGAGGTGATGGTCCTCCCTTCCGGGTTCACTTCGCGCATCGCTTCCATCGACACTGCCGACGGTCCGGTCGCCGAGGCGTTCGCCCCCATGTCGGTAACGATCCGCATCGAGGACGACATCGATGTCAGCCGCGGCGACATGCTGTGCCGTCCGAACAACAAGCCGCAGGTCGGCCAGGACATCGAGGCCATGGTTTGCTGGATGTCCGACGCCACCAAGCTCCGGCCTCGTTCGAAGCTGGCGCTCAAACACACGACGAAGTGGTGCAGGGCCCTCGTCCAGAGTCTCAATTACCGCCTCGACATCAACACCCTTCACCGTGAGGAAGGCGCAACCGAACTCGGCCTGAACGAAATCGGCTGGGTGAAGCTTCGCACCACCCAGCCGCTCTTCTTCGACGAGTACCGTCGGAACCGGCGCACCGGAAGCTTCATCCTGGTCGATGAAGTCACCAACGTGACGGTGGGTGCCTGCATGATCATCGGCGGTCACTGAGTCTTGACCGGCGCGCCTCGGACCGAGAACACTCGCTGGCACCACAGCGCTGTGTCTCGCTGGCAACGCCAGGAGGCCAGCGGTGGCGAGGGCCTCACGATCTGGTTCACGGGTCTTTCGGGTTCTGGGAAGTCGTCGGTTGCCGTCGAGGTCGAGCGCCAGTTGCTGGCCGTCGGCCGATCGGCCTACCTGCTCGACGGCGACAACCTCCGCCAAGGTCTCAACGGCGACCTCGGTTTCTCGGCCGGCGATCGCGACGAGAACGTTCGGCGGGTGGCCCACGTCGCCCGCCTGTTCGCCGACGCCGGCGTCGTGGCCCTGGTCCCCCTCATCAGCCCCTATCGGGCGGCCCGGCAGCTGGCGCGCGAGCTGAAAGACGCGGCCGGGCTGCGTTTCGTGGAGGTGTTCATCGACACACCCATCGAGATCTGCGAAGCCCGCGACGTGAAGGGCCTCTACGCCAAGGCCCGGGCAGGCGAGATCACCGGCATGACCGGTGTGGACGATCCCTACGAGGCGCCGCTCGAGCCCGAGTTCCGGTTCACCCCCGAAGACGGCCGCCCGGCCGCCGTCGCCGCGACCCTCATCAACCGGCTCTGAACCCTCGTCAATCGACAAAACCGCGTGCAGGAAAACACCGCCCAGCGGTGCATGCTGCACGCGGTTGTCGATTTTGGGGCGGCTACTCGCAGGTCGTGCCGGCAGGGGACGGGCCGGGGACGACGCCGATGGTCGATTCGGGAGCCACCGAGACCGGCGGCGCGGTCGTCGTGGTCGTGGCGGGCGCTGGGACGCCCGAGCGCGGCACGGCAAGCAACTCGGTGAAGTCGGCGCCGGTGATCAGCTGGATCTCGGTGAGCGTTTCATCGGCGACGAAGTCAGGATCGGTCGCGAGATAGGACGCCAGGTCGACCGCGGCGTCGACCATCGCCGACGGATACCGAATCGCCGTGCGTTCGAGCGTCGGGCTGTTGTCGGCAACCCCCATGGTGAAGCCCACTGCCGCGAGGGCATCGCTCACCAGGGTCGCCTGCCCGGGCGTGCGACTGCCGTTGAGCACGATCACGGTGACGGCGCCACGCACGGTCGTGCTGGTGGATGGTGGCGCGGTGGGGTCGATACCTCGGAAAAGGTCGAGGATCGGCTGCGCCAACTCCTCCTCCAGCCCGAGCACCGCTGCGCCACCATCGCTGCGGAAATCGTAGACCGGGAGTGCGTGGCCGATGATCTGCTCGGGTTGCAAGCCGCCGAAGGTCGAGGCGAGCGACAGCAAGTCGCGCGGGCCGATGGTCTGATCCTTGGTGAAGTTCTCTCCGCCCGCGGTGAGCACTCGATCGATGGTCGCGACCTGTGTCACGTCGAACCGAGCGACCACGGTGGATGCAAGCCGTCGAAGGAAGTACTGCTGTCGACTGCTGCGACCCAGGTCGCCGGTGCCGTCGGTGCGCCACTTGCCGTCTGCGAAGTACTCGAGCTCCCGGCCTCGGGCGAAGGCCAGAGACTGGCTGCCGTCGAGCACATGGCACCCGGCGTTCTGGATGCTCAGGCCGGACCCGGAGTCACGCATCGGCTTGTCGAACCAGACGGGCACGCCACCGAGATTGTCGACGATGTCCTGAAAGCCGACGAAGTTGATCTCGGCGTAGTGATTGATCTCGAGTCCGAAGGTCTGCTCGACGGTGGTGATGAGGTCCTGTTCGGGATGGTCGCCGTTGAAGACGCCGTTGATACGACCTTCTTTCCCACTCGGATAGTTGACCCAGAGGTCGCGAGGGATCGACAGCAGGTGGACGATCTGACCCTCGGGGTCGATGCGAGCCACGATGATCATGTCGGTGCGCTTTCCAATGGGTGCACCCTCGCCCAGCATGAACCCCGCATTGGGATCGCTCTCGTCGATGCCTTCACGGCTATCGGTCCCGATCAGCAGCCAGTTGGACGGCTCGCCCTTCTCGGCCGGGCCGGCAACGTCGACCTTGACGGTGTCGATTGCCTCCCACCTGTCGAGGCCCCACGCCAGCACGCCGGCCGACAGCAGCGCAACCACGGTGCCGATGACCCCGAGCGACAGCACCAGCCGTTCGCCGAGACTTCGCCCCAGGCGACGGCGTTGCGGTCGCTGGAGCGCCGGTTCGGGAGCAGTCATCGGCATCGGAATCTAGCGTCACCGTTGGGCCACGAAGGGTCAATCCGGCCGAACTACGGTGGTCTTGTGACCGATATGACGAACGACGCGCCGGAGCACCTGCATCGAGGGGACGACGACAAGCTTCGCTGCGCATGGGGGGCGTCGACCCCGGACTACCGCGAGTACCACGATCTTGAATGGGGACGCCCTGTCACGGCCGAACGCACCTTGTTCGAGAAGCTCTGTCTCGAGGGCTTCCAGTCGGGCCTCTCCTGGCTGACCATCCTGCGAAAGCGCGAAGGGTTCCGGGTTGCGTTCGCCAACTTCGACGCTGACACCGTCGCCGGGTTTGGGGAGGCCGACGTGCTGCGGCTCCTCGACGACACCGGCATCGTGCGTCACCGGGGCAAGATCGAGGCGTCGATCACCAACGCTCGGGCCGTCGTCGAGCTCCACAGCAGGGGCGACAGCCTGGCCGAGCTGTTCTGGGCCCACCGGCCGACGGTCGAACGAATCCCGACGAGCTTCGGGGACGTTCCGGCCAAGACCGTCGAGTCAGCCGCCCTGGCCAACGAGCTGAAGCAACGCGGCTTCACGTTCGTCGGGCCGACAACGGCCTATGCGGCAATGCAGGCAATGGGGGTGGTCAACGATCACCTGGCCCAATGCTGGGTCCGCGACGCGTGCGAAGCAGCCCGCCCGACGCGCCTCTGACCCGCCAGGCGGGGTGTCGACTCAGCCCTTCGGTGCGCTGTCCTTCTTGGCGCTGATGCCGACCCGCACCGGTTCGCTGGCCCATTCGGGCCAGCGAGCCCG
>JAQCHM010000076.1 GCA_027730885.1 Actinomycetota bacterium
GTGGTGGACCCCCGCCTCGAGCCGTTCGGCATCACTGTCGGGCCCGGCGATGATCCATGCTCCCCCCGTGCCGTGCAGACTGAGCGGAATCCCGGCCTGGCGTGCGACCGCACCCAACTGAGCCACCGCCCCGCCGCTGCCCCGCGCAACGGCAAGCGAAAGTCGAGCGTCGCTGAACAGCGCCCACCCGCCGGATCGGGCCGCGCTCCCCAGCAGAATGGCCGAGCCCGGAGGCAGACCAGCCTCGAGCAACGCCGGATCGAGAGCGTGCTCGACGATGGCCTGAGCCGTGCCCAACGCATCCGACCCGATGCGGAACACGACCGTGTTCCCACTGCGCAACACTCCGCAGGCGTCGGCGAACACGTTCGGCCGCCCTTCGAACACGAAGCCGACGACGCCGAGCCCGGCCTGGCGTTGCTCGACCGTCCAACCGTCGTGGCTGACCGTCTCGACCAGCCGGTCGCGCGTGCTCGGCGCGTCCCGCCAGCTGCGGAGTCCGCTGATCATGTCGGCCCGCATCGCGGCCGTGAGCTCCAAGCGAGTCGTCGAACGGCCCCGCGCTCGAGCAGTCGTCACGTCGGCCTGGTTGGCAGCGACGATTCCTCCGAACGTCTCATCGTCCTCGAGCCGGCCGGCAAACGCCTCGTAGAAGGCCGAGATGGCCTGGTCTGAAATCGATCCGAGCTCAAGGAATGACTGGTGGGCCCGGCCCACTGCGTCACTCGCTCGCTGCCATTCGACCGCCTCGATGTGCAAGAGCGCACCGGTGTCGTTCACGACGATGAGCCGATCGCCGGCGACGAAGGCCGACGCCAGCGCATCGGGGACGGTGGCGACCCGGTTGCCGCCGAAGACGATCAGTTGACCAGGCGTGAGACCCGTCAGCGACAACGTTTCCTGCGGATGCCCCTCGATCAGACCTGATCCTGATTGCTGCTGGCGCTCCGCGGCTGACACGTTCTCGAAACTACCGGCTGGCGGCGGCCCCCCGCCCAAATCCTTGCGTCGGGAGTGCCCGGGTGCCGAAAACGGCACGGAGGCACTCCCGATGCGGGTTTGGGGGGTTGGGGGTTTGGGATGTCTAGCCTCCAAGTCGTGACTCCTCCGATGCCGACCGATCGTTTGCCCGAAGGGGACGAGAAGCGGGCCGCGGTTCGGGAGATGTTCGACACCATCGCCCCGCGTTACGACCTGGTCAACCGGTTGATGACCTTCCGGCTCGATATGGGGATCCGGAGACGGACGCTCGAGTCCCTGAACTTGGCCCCACGGTCGATCGTGCTCGACCTGGCGTGTGGGACGGGCGATTTCGTGAAGGCGCTGGAGAAGCGGGGACATCGAGCGGTGGGCGTCGACCTCTCCTACGGCATGATGGCCAACGCGGGGTTCGACGGTCGGTTCATCCAAGGTGACCTCCTGAGCCTGCCCATCGCCGACCAGTCGGTGGACGCCGCGGTCTGCGGATACGCACTCCGCAACCTCGTTGCGCTGCCGCCGTTCTTTACCGAGTTGGTCCGCGTGGTGAAACCGGGTGGCCGCATTGCTCTCGTCGACGTGTCGGCGCCGGAACAGAAGGTGATGCGGATGGGGTACGACTTCCACTTCAACCGAGTGGTGCCGTTCATCGGCGGGCTGTTGTCCGATCGAAGCGCGTACGCGTATCTCCCTCGGTCGGTCTCCTACCTTCCCCCGCCGGAGGAGATCCTGCAGATGATGCGAGACGCCGGCCTGGCTGCCCCCCGACGGCGCCAGCTCACGCTCGGCATCGCCCAGCTGCTGACCGCCGACCGGACGGCGGCCCGATGAGTCCCTCGATCGCCGCCGTCACCGATCTCCGCATTGATGCCATCGTCATCGGCGCCGGTGTCATCGGCGCCTCCATCGCCCTGGAACTGCAGCGCGGAGGCAGACAGGTGCTCGTGGTCGACAAGGGAACGGCCATCGGAGGAGGCTCGACCAGCTCCAGTGCCTCGATCATTCGATTCTCCTATTCGACGCTCGGCGGGGTAGCGGCTTCGTGGGAGGCCAAGCACCTGTGGGAGCGCTGGGCGGAACATCTCGGCTTGTCGGGCGCGGCCGAGGCCGACGGGCCCCTCGCCCGCTTCCACAAGGTCGGCTTCCTGCTCATCGACGAGGCCGAGGTCGATCCGCGTCCCATGTTGGAGAACTTCGAACGGGTTGGCGTTCCCTACGAGGTGCTGTCGGGCGACGACATCGCGGTCCGCTTCCCTGCCATCGATCCGGGCCGATTCGGGCCACCGTGTCACCCTCCGGCAACGGAGTTCTTCGAACCGGCGAAGGGTGCCGTGACCGGCATCTTCCAGCCCGATGGCGGGTTCGTCGACGATCCCCAGCTCGCAACGGTCAATCTCATGGATGCCGCGCGTCGACACGGGGCAAGAGTGCGGCTGCGCAGCACCGTGGTCGAGATCATGACCGAGGGCTCGGGGGCCGACCAACAGGTCGTCGGGATCGAACTCGACGACGGCAAGCAGTTCTTCGCACCGATCATCGTCAACGCGGCCGGGCCGTGGAGCGCCCTCGTCAACGAACTCTGCGACGCCCCGCTCGACATCAACATCCCGACCGAACCGATGCGCCAGGACATCGCGTCGACCATCGCGCCGACAAACTTTGGTGTCGACTCGGGCGGCACGATCGTGGCCGACCTGGACTTCGGGACCTACTTCCGACCGCAGCCGGGAGGATCGTTCCTCGTGGGCGGCGTGGAAGCGAGATGCGATCCCCGCGTCTTCGTCGACAACCCCGACGAGGCCAGCCGCCTCCTCGACGGCAACACGGCCGAGCTCCTCGCTCTCCGGGCAGCGCGGCGCCTGCCGGAGCTGAGCATTCCGCGGCAGCCCCGTGGGTTGGTGGACTTCTACGACGTCAGCATCGACTGGACGCCGATCTACGACCGTAGCTACGTCGGTGGTTACTACCTGGCCATGGGCACCTCGGGGAACCAGTTCAAGAACGCGCCGTTGGTCGGCCAGCTGCTTCGCGGTCTGATCGACTACGTGGAAGCCGGCAACGACCACGACCGGAACCCCTTCCGGTTCCACTGCCGCCACATCGACCAGTGGCTCGACCTCGGTCAGTTCTCCCGCCTCCGCGAGCCCGGGTTCACCTCCGACACCGTCATGGGTTGACCCAGCCGTCGCGCGGCGCGATCGGTTCGGGTCCGACGTAACGGGACGACGGTCGCATGATCTTGTTGTCCGCCGCCTGCTCCAGGAGGTGGGCGCCCCAGCCCACCACTCGACTGACCGTGAAGCTCGGGGTGAAGGCCTCGGCCGGCAAGCCGGCAAGATGCAGCACCACCCCGGCGTAGTACTCGACGTTGGTCACGATGACCGCGCCCGGCTTGGCCGCGCTCAGGGCGGCGAGCACCTCGGCCTCGATGGCGATGGCCCGCTGCACCAGCTCGACTTCGGCGGGCGAACCGGCCAACTGCTGGGCAACCGACCGCATGAAGGTCGAGCGGGGATCATCGGCCCGATAGACGGCGTGTCCGAATCCCATGATCTTCTCGCCGAACGACAACCGGTCCGACACCCACCGTCGCGCCGATGACGCCTCACCGATCTCCTCGATCATGGCGAGCGCTCGCGCCGGGGCGCCACCGTGCAACGGGCCGGACAAGGCAGCCACGCCGGTCGACAGCGCGCTCGCCGCGTCGGCACCCGTGCTGGTGACCACCCGAGTGGCGAAGGTCGAGGCGTTGAAGCCGTGGTCGACCGTGGCGATGAGATAGGCCTCGATCGCTCGAGTCTGAGCCGGCGTCGTCCGGCGGCCCGTTGCCAGGCGATACCAGTCGGCGGCGTGGCCGAGCGCGGGATCTGCCTGTAGGGCTCGGCGACTCTGGCAAACCGCGAGTCCGGCTCCCAGGATCACAGGCACGACCGCCATGAGGCGGTGGACGTCGGCGGCGCGCTCGTACTCGCTCTGGTCGAGGGTGGCCCTGGCGTCGGGGATCACGAGCGGCAGTGCTGCCTGAAGCAGCAAGTGGGGAGCGCCCGATACGAGCAGCGAGGTCCTCTATCAGAGCGAGCAGCTCTGGGTCCACCATCCGAGCGTCCCCGATCTCCTCCGCAATCTCGGCCTCCTCGTCAGATGAGGGCAAGCGCTGGCCTCCTGCGTGGGTGCCTCGATGCAAGAGGGACCAGACGGCCTCGAGCGACTGCGTCCTCGCCAGCTCGACCGCGTACTGGCGGTAGTGGTAGTACTCCTCGTCGCCGCGGACCGAACCGACAGCGGTGTCGGCCACGATCAGGCCCTTCAGTCCGGCGGGGCTTCAGTGGGGATCACGGTGGTTGTCATGTCCCGATTGTCCGCTCCGTACTAAGCTTGATCAATCTTGATTTAGTCAATGTTGATTGATCACTGATGATCGAATATCCTGCCCCTCGTGAGTGAGACCGATTCCGCCCTGACGGCCGAGCAGGCCGCATCCAGGCTCGGGGTGAAGCGACAGACGCTCTACGCCTATGTCAGTCGAGGGCTCCTTTCGCGAACGGTTGCCCTCGACGGACGCACCAGCCTCTTCGATGCAGCCTCGGTCGACGCGCTGCGGAGCCAGCGACGGCGAGTGGCCGACGGTGAGGTCCCGACCATCATCGCCTCCAGCCTCACCTCCATCGACCTCGGCGGCCACTACTACCGAGGCCGCTCGGTGGTCGAGCTCGTGGCGAACGACGAACCGTTCGAACGAGTGGCCGACCTCCTGTGGGACGACGTGGGTGTTTGGGCCCTCGATTCCGACACCTCGGCCCGGGTTCGCGAGGCCAACGCCCCACTGCCCGGAGCCACCCCACTCCTCGACCGGCTCCGCATCACCGTCGCGCTGCTGTCCGCGCTCGACCCTTTGCGGAACGACCTCACGACTCCCTCGGTCGCCCAGGCGGGGCGAACGATGTTGCTGGCCATGGTCGCCGGGCTCCACAAGCTGCACCTCGGACCACGCGAGCTGCTCTCGGACCAGCTGTGGCTCAGCCTGACGATCACCCCCGGTACTGCCGATCAACGACGCGCGCTGAACGCCGCCCTCGTACTGCTCGCCGATCATGGGCTGGCCGCGTCGACGTTCGCGGTCCGCATCGCCGCCTCGGTCCGGGCCGACCCCTACTCGCTCGTCTCGACCGGGCTCGGAGCGATGGGCGGCGTGCTGCACGGCGGGGCTTCAGCCCAGGTGCATCACCTGTTCGACCAGGCTCACCTCCTGGGAGCCGACGTGGTCCTCGGTCGCGAACTGGCGGCCCACCGCCATCTGCCGGGCGTCGGGCACGCCATCTATCGGGGCAGCGATCCGCGTGACGTCGCCCTGTTCGAGCTGATCGAAGCAGGCTGGTCGGCCACACCCCGTTTCGAAGTGGTCGCGACCATGCGAGAGCTTTTCCTCCGCCGCCTCCCGAAGGCGCCGAACGTCGACTTCTCCCTTGGTGCGCTGACCTGGCTGGCCGACATGGAGCCCTCGGCCGGTCAGCTGTTCGCCATCGCCCGAACGGCCGGCTGGATCGGCCACGCCATCGAGGAGCTGGACGAAGCCGCAGTTCGCTTCCGCCCGGTCGCCCGATACGTCGGCCCACACCCCAACGCGCATCCGCTCTGATGTCTCGATGATCGGTCGATTCGCGCCTTCGCCGACAGGTCGCCTCCATCTGGGCAATCTCCGCACCGCCCTGGCCGCCTGGTTGTTCGCTCGCGCCGAAGGCTCTGCCTTCCTGCTGCGTTTCGAAGATCTCGACCAAGCATCAGTGCGGTCCGAGCACTACGAGTCCCAGTCCGCCGACCTCGCAGCGTTGGGAATCGATTGGGACGGCCAAGCGGTCCGCCAATCGGAGCGCGGCTCGCTCTACGAGGATGCGCTGCACGAGCTGACCGATGCCGGGCACACCTACCGCTGCTACTGCAGCCGGCGAGAGATTCAGCAGGCGGTCAGCGCGCCAAACGGCCCGCCCACGGTCGCTCGCTACCCGGGCAACTGTCGAGAGCTCACCGCCAAGGACCGGGCACAGCGTGAGGCTGCCGGTCGCCGCTGGGCCCTTCGGCTCCGTGGCCCGGAGGACGAGATCCACTACGACGACCTGCTTCGAGGCCGAGGAGCCGACATCGTCGACGATGTGGTGCTCTGTCGGAACGACGGCGTACCCGCATACAACCTGGCGGTTGTGATCGACGACACCGGCCAGGGGATCGAGTTGGTAGTGAGGGGTGACGACCTCCTCTCATCGGTCGCCACCCAAACCCACCTTGCCCAACTGCTTGGGCTGACGCCGCCGCAGTTCGCCCACGTTCCCCTGGTCTTGGGGCCCGAGGGTCGTCGTTTGGCCAAACGGGATGGTGCCGTCACGCTACCGGACCGCCTGTCGCAGGGCGAGACGGCGCTCGATGTCCTCGGGCACCTGGCCGCAACGCTCGGACAATGCGAGCGCGGCGAACGAGTCTCGCCGGGAGAGCTCGTTCGACGCTTCGATCCCGCTCGGCTACCCAGCCGGCCGCTGGTCTTCGACAACGCGTGGTGCGAGTGACACCTGGGTACGGTTGGCGCGGATGGCCGAACGGACCGAGCCCAACCTGTTCGCCGAGGCCGGTGAACTCCTGCGCATGATGGTGCCCGACGGGCTGGGAGAACTGCGCACGCGGGCCCATCGTCGGGGGATCAAGGTCTGGTTCGGCCCGGAGAAACCGACCCGCGAACACTACGAAGCCCAGCTCATCCCCCGCAGACTGGTCGACGACCGGGAGGGCGCCGTGCTGGAGATCGGCTTTCATGTCGAGCACAGCGACGAGCGGACCAACCAGGCCGTCGCCGATCAGCTTCAGGCGAAGCGCAAGGTCTGGGCTCGGGAGCTCGGGCCGTCGGCCGAGTTGGACGCGTTCCTGGGCCGGGACTCGTGGCGCCGTCTGAGCGAGATCTGGGAGGACGTCGCCGAGCTCGAGGCCGACCCGGAGGCGCCGTTCGAGATTGCGTGTCGCCTCGTCGACTACGTCTCGGTCATCGAGCCGATCCGCCTCGGCGGCTGACCCGTCATCGCTGCTACCAGTCCTCGACCGAGCGTCCCAACTCCTCGAGACGCTTGACTGCCCACCGCGGCGGTTCGGGCATCTCGCCGGCCTCGAGCCGCTTGACGTGCTCACCCTCGGTGTCCCAGACATGGCAGGTGTTGAAGTTCACCTTCATCATCTCCATCCGCTCGGCGGTGGACACCTGGCGAAGGTTCACCGGCTGCTCTCCCTGTGAACGCATGGACCACAGCGACTGAATGGCGACCGGCGCCATCGCTTGGAGCAGGGCGCCGACGTGGGTGCAGCCACGCGGACCGCCGAACAGCTCACGGACGAGGTGGGTGAACCCCCGTGCGATCGAGACACCCACCAGTTTCTGGTAGACCTCCTCGATCGACGTGCATCCCGCGTGGGGCGTCACCTCCATCACGACCTGGGCATCGACGATCTCCAAGCTCGGGAAGGCAACGACGAGATCGACGACCATCTGGTGCACCGACATCGGCTCGGTATCACCGACGATGTAGGTGCCGGCCGGTTTGCGATCGTGGACCATGCCCCGGATACGCAGCCGGTCCGCGGCCATGCGATAGGCCCGCACGGTGTACTCGCGTTGGTGGAGAAGCGGCTCTTCGTCGGGATCGGGCGGGAAGAACTGCGGAGTTTCGAGACCGGTCATCCTCTCCGAGGTTACCGGTCTTCGGTCAAGTGACCCCGACGGTGTCCGCCCGTCCAGTCCTCCTGTTTCGGGGTCTGGGACACACCACCGAGGATGTTGAGCTGAGGCGCCTCACGGAGGCTGCGCTTCATCTCCGCGAAGCCGGGGAAGTCGGCGAGGGTCACGACCGCGTCCCAGAGCCGCAAGGCGTCGGCGTCATCGGGAACGCGCGAGATGACCGGTCCGAAGAACGACACGCCGTCGGGCGGCTGGAAGGTGATGATCGGTGTGCCGACGTCACGCCCGGTGCGAGCCAACGCCAGCTCGGTCTCGTCGTCGAGCAGCTGATCCCACGACGTGTCATCGAGGGCAGCAGCGAAACGAACCGGGACCCCGGCCGCCTCGAGCACCTCGGTCGCGTGTTCGGTGGTGCTGAGGCGGGCCCGCATACCGGACCCCTTCGGCATGTCCCAGTAGCTACGACCGAAGGCCTCGACCAACGCGCCCATCGGCTGTCGTCCCAGCTCGTCCCGCACCGCGGCCGCCACCCGTAGGAACCGCAGGCCGGCGGTGTGGCCGTGCTCGTACTCCGGCGGGAACTGGGTGGCGTAGTCCTTGTGTTTGTTGAGCAGGCGCAGGGAGATGAAGCGCCAGTCGACCTCGTAGTCGCGCTGGTCGGCGACCTGTCGGACCCATTGCGCGGTGATCCAGGCGAAGGGGCACACCGGATCCCAGAAGAACTCGATGTCATAGTCGGTCGTAGCGTCGGGCATCAGCGGGTCCATCCGATCGGGAAGCGGTTGTCGTCGGCCGGATACGTGCCGGGTTCGACGAACGTGTCGGCTTGGGTGACCGCGGGGTCCGACGCCGGGCGAGGGTTCCAGGTCGCGTCGTCACCCAGCCACCGAGTCGAGAGGGCCACCCGCCGTTTGTTGCCGGCGTTGCCGGGCGACCAGTGCACCGACCAGGCCGAGAAGACCAAGGCGTCGCCGGCGGCGACGTCGAAGCCGACGATGTCGTGGTCGTCGCGGGCCGCTTCGATGTCGGGCAGTTCGTCGCCGGGGTTGTCCTCGGCCCAGCTGCTCCCTCCCTTCGTGAACGCCTTGGGGGCGAAGTAGCGGCCCCATCGGTGCGAACCCCGGATGAACTCGAGCGAGCTCTCCTCGACTGTCAGGTCGGTGGCCGAGACCCAGACCGAAGCGATCTGGGACCCGAGGAACGGCCAGTAGGGGATGTCCTGATGCCACGGCGTCGGATCCGGCGTCGAGGGTTCCTTGATCAGGAGATGGTCGAAGTAGAAGCGTGCGCTGTCTGCACCCATCAGCTCACCGGCCAACCCGGCCACGCCGCTGTCGAAGACGAACCGCTTCACGAAATCGTTCTCTCGCCACAGATACCGGTCGGTGAACAGTCGACCCTTGGTCAAGGTGTCGGTCGATGCCCCCTCGGCGCCGACGCGTCCGGCCGCTGAGTCGCCGACCCAACGGCCAGGTGTTGCCAGCTGCCGGTCGGCCAGTTCGAGAATGCCACTGATCCACTCGGCGTCGACCGCCCGTTCGATCTTGACGACGCCGTCGGCGGCGAAGGTCTCTCGGTGGGCATCGGTGATGACGGGCATGTCGGCCATGATCCCAGTACCGTTGGTTGATGTCCACCTCCACTACCGCCGACGTCCAGCCACCGGCCGATCGGACCGCCGAATGGGAAGCGCTCCGTGCCCAGTACCTCCGGCCGAGATCCGAACGGCCCCCGTCCTCGGCGGGCGGCGTCCATCACCTCGCGTTGCTCAGCTCCGACGTGGCCCGCACCATCGACTTCTACCAAGGCGTCCTGGAGTTCCCGCTGACCGAACTGTTCGAGAACCGCGACTACCACGGATCGACCCACTTCTTCTTCGACATCGGCAACGGCAACGCGCTGGCCTTCTTCGACTTTCCCGGACTGGATCTCGGCCCGTACGCCGAAGTGCTCGCTGGTCTCCATCATCTTGCCATCTCGGTCACGCCCGAACGCCAGGCCCAGCTGCGGACCAAGCTCGAAGCGGCCGGCGTGCCCATCATCTTCGAGCACCAGTCGTCCATCTACTTCTCCGGCCCCGACGGTGAGCGACTCGAGCTGCTGGCCGATCCACTCGGCCAGATGTACGGCGAGTCGATCGGCTGGCCCTCTTTCTCTGACCCTCGTTCTCTGACCCGGGGACCCGGGGTCACACCAGAAGCACCTCGGTGACCGTGTGGATCACCAGGCCACAGAGGCCGCCGACGATGGTTCCGTTGATGCGGATGAACTGCAGGTCCCGGCCAACTTGGAGTTCGAGCCGGTCGGCGGTCTCTTCGCCGTCCCAGCGCTGGACCGTGGTCGCGATGAGGTCAGCCACCTCGTCGCGGAACTGCTCGGCGATGTAGCCGAGGGATTCGATGATCCATCGCTCGATGTTGGCCCGGATCTCCGGGTCCGACTCGACGCTACGACCCGCGTCGACCAACGCCTGCTCCAACTTCTGCCGAAGCTCCGACTCAGGGTCCTCCGTCGCCTCGATCAGCCCTGCCTTGATGCGCGCCCACAGCGAAGAGGACCACACCCGGACCTCGGAGTGGGCCAGGAGGTCCTCCTTGAGTTCCTCGCCCTTCTGGATCAGCCGGGGGTCGGACTTCAGGTCCTCGGACAGTCGGCGGGTCCGCCGATCGAGCTCGAGCCGGAGCGGGTGTTCGCGCTCGCGTGCCAGGTCGGAGATGAAACGGGTGAGGACGTCGTAGATCTTGCCGAAGACGACATCGTCGATCTGTTCGGGTACCCACCAGGGCGACTCCTGGTACAACCGGTGGCGAAGGACCTCCTGGTTGTCCGAGAGGAACCTCATCAGTCCCCCAAGGGTTGCGTCCAGCAGGACCTGATGATGGTGACCGCCGACGGCAACATCGATGGCCTTGCCCGCGAGCGGCGCAACCGGGAACGACCGGATCCTGGTCTGGACGAGTTCGTCGAGCCCGGACTGCACCGTGTGGTCGGACAGCACCTCGGTGACACCTTTGACCACCACCGCGGTCTGACCGCCGACGGTCCGCGCGTTCCGGGGTTCGGC
>JAQCHM010000077.1 GCA_027730885.1 Actinomycetota bacterium
GACGTGACCCTGCAGCCATCGAAATCACGGCAGGGTCGGTCTTCGACTACGACGCAGCCCGCCGCTTCCAGGACATGGGCGCCGACCGGGTCATGTGTGCCCTGATGCTGCCCGACCTGATCGACGACCTCGACACAGCCAGGCGCAAGATCGACCGGTTCGTCACCGACATCATGAGCCGATTCGAATGACGAACGCCGAGCCCCAGGCCGATGCCCTACTGGCGCGCCAGATGGCTCGGGCCGCCGAGTCCGTGCACTGCGTCGGTTACTACACGCCCGAGATCCGCACCCTTACAAACCGAGGCTTCAGCGGTTGGTGGCACGCTTACTTCGGGTACCGATTCGCCCCCCTCGGCCGGGTCTCGGCCAGTGTGGTTGCGGCAACGGCGTACAACTTCGCGCCCCGCATGGTCGCCCGGGCCGTGCCCAGCACGTGGGACGTGCTCGAACCCGCCGAGTTGCTGGGCGTTCACCGTTCGCTCGTTTCGACGGCCATGGACCGGATCTTCGCCGGTGGGCTCTTGGCCGGTGAGATCGCCGAGGCCGCGGAACTGGCTCGTACCGCAGTGACCGATCTGGCGATTGCGGGGCGTCCGCTCTTCGCGGCCCACACGCAGCTCGAATGGCCTGATGATCCGTGCATGAGCCTCTGGCACGGTTGCACGCTGATACGCGAGTTCCGATTCGACGGCCACAACATGACGTTGGGCGCGGCCGGGATCGACGGCGTCGAATGCCATGCCCTCATGGCGGCGTTCGGCCACGGCAATCAGGCGACCATCGAGGGGATCCGCGGGTGGACCAAGGACGAGTGGGATGCCGGTGTCCACCGGCTCCGGCGCCGTGGCTGGCTCGACGATGACGGCCAGTTCACCGCTGAGGGGCGCGAAGCCCGAGCCGGCGTCGAACGCGGCACCGACCGGTGCTCGGTCGGCTTGGTCGACAACCTCGGCCCGACGGCCGCCGGCCGGCTGATCGATCTGCTGAAACCGATCGCCGACCATCTCGTCTCCTCGGGTGAGGTGGCCGGCGTCTGGCCGCCCCCCGCCGTCATGCGGCCACTAGCCTGAGTCGGTGTCTGACTCACTGCAACAGCTGGAAGCTCGCCTGCTCCAAGCGGTTCGTGACATCGGGCCGACCGTGGTTGCCTTCTCGGGTGGGGTCGACTCGTCCCTCGTTGCCGTTGCCGCCGGACGGGCGCTGCCCCGTGCCGACGTGCTGCTGGCGACGGCCGATTCGGCTTCGCTGGCCTCGGGTGAGCTCGACGACTGCCGGCAGCTCGCAGCCGACTGGGACCTGCCGTGGGTGGCGGTCCGGACCGACGAGTTGTCCGACCCGCGGTACCTCGCCAACGAGGGCGACCGGTGCTACTGGTGCAAGACCTCGCTGATGGACCAGATCGAGCCGCTTGCCGCCGAACGGGCCGCGACCCCGACCCTCGGTGTGAACGTCGACGACCTGGGCGATCATCGCCCCGGCCAACGCGCCGCGGCCGAGCGGGGTGCCCGATTCCCGTTGGTCGAGGCCGGTCTGGGCAAGGCCGAGATCAGGGCGCTGGCCAAGCATTGGGGCCTTCGCGTCTGGGACCGGCCGGCGATGCCATGCCTGTCCTCGCGTGTTCCCTACGGCACCGCCATCACCGTTCCCCTCCTTTCGAAGGTCGATCGGGCCGAGGCCGCGTTGCGAGCCCGAGGCCTGAACGACGTCCGCGTACGTCATTACGGTGACACGGCCCGCATCGAGGTGCCTGCGGCCGATGTTGCACGGGTTGCACTTGACGCCGAGGCCATCGACCGCGACCTTCGGGCCGTTGGCTATCGGTACGTGACGCTCGACCTCGCCGGCCTGCGTTCGGGCAACCTGAACGGCGCACTCAGCGGTTCATGAGTGCCGATCCCGACATCCGGTTCGATCACGGTCGACCACGACGCATCGGCATGCCCGAAGCGATCTTCTGTGCGGGGAAGACGGTCGAACAGTGCGTGCGGATCGTGACCGACCTCATGACTCCCGGTCCCGAGCCGACCGACACGGTCATCGCCACCCGGGCGACCACCGAGCAGCTGGCGGCACTTCGGGCCCTCGGCCCGCAAGCGGATGCCGCGGGCACGCTCACCTGGCGCCATCGACCCGCGACCTCGGCGACGGTGGCCATCGTGTCGGCCGGAACCTCCGACTTGCCGGTCGCCGAAGAGGCCAGGCTGACGCTCGAAGCGCTCGGTCACGCCACCGTGCGGCGGACCGGGCTGCCCCGCCTGCTCGACGTGCTCCCCGCGCTCGCCGACGTCGATGTGATCATCGCGCTGGCCGGGATGGAGGGGGCGCTGCCCACCGTGCTGGCCGGTCTGGTGCCCCAGCCCATCATCGCCGTGCCCACCTCGGTCGGGTACGGGACCTCGTTCGCCGGGGCGACGGCGCTGCTGTCGATGCTGGCCTCGTGCGCGCCCGGTATCGCCGTCGTTGGCATTGACAATGGCTACGGCGCCGCGTGCGCGGCCCACCGGATCCTGGGCGGGGGTCGGATTCCGGGCGGGGGAGGATGATGCAGCTCTGGCTCGATCCGACGTTCGGCGCCTCCGGCGACATGCTGCTGGGCGCGCTCGGCGGTCTGCTCGAAGAGCCGCTGGTGGCCCTTTCGGCGCTCGGGCGATTGGGGATCGACGGCTACGAGGTGTCGTTCGAGACCGTGGTGCGCTGTGGACTGACCTCCACCCGAGCGATCGTCGTCACCGACGACCATCATCACGATGGCCATCATCACGACGACCATCATCATCAGCGGGAACACCGTCGCTGGTCCGAGATCGACGCGTTGTTGGCCCGGAGCGATCTCCCCGACCGGGTCGTGGTCGGGGCACGGTCGACCTTCCGGCTGTTGGGCGAGGTCGAGGCGGCCCAACACGACGTCCCGATCGACGAGGTCCAGTTCCACGAGGTCGGAGCGGTCGACGCCATCGTCGACATCGTCGGCTCGTGGCTGTTGCTCGACGAGCTGCGCGGCGACCGATCAACGACCATCACCGTCGGCCCGGTGGGGCTCGGCCATGGAGTGGTGACGGCTGCCCACGGCTTACTTCCGCTGCCGGCGCCCGCGACCGTCGCTCTGCTGCGCGGTAGGCCGACCCATCCGCTCGACATTGCCTTCGAGACCTGCACGCCGACCGGCGCGGCGCTCTTGGTCTCGATGGCCGATGACTGGGGGCCTCTGCCCGCCGGGTCCCTTGGGCGCTCGGCACGAGGGGCCGGCGGCAAGGATCCGGCAGCACATCCCAACGTGGTGACCGCCATCGTCGTCGAACAGGCCGACAGCGTCGAGCACGGCCCGACGACCGAGCAGTTCGCGGTCATCGAACGTCGGACCCTGCTCGAGACCAACGTCGACGACGTCTCACCCGAGGTGCTTGGCCATCTCATCGACGAGGTGCTCAAAGGGGGAGCCGACGACGCGTGGATCACCCCGATCCTGATGAAGAAGGGGCGTCCGGCCCACGAGGTGAAGGTGCTGTGCCGACCGGAGTTGGCCGCCCGGATGGTCCGGCTGTTGATGGTCGAGACCGGGACGCTCGGCGTCAGGTCACGAGTCGTCGACCGTTACGCCGCTCAGCGTCACGTCACAACGGTTCACGTCGACGGCCACGAGATACGGGTGAAGGTCGGGCCCTTCGGCGCCAAGCCCGAGCACGACGACCTGGTCCGTGTGGCCGAGGCGACGGGGCGGCCGTTGCGCCAGGTTTCCGCCGACGCGGTCGTCGAAGCGCGCCGGGGCTGACGCATCAGCGCTTGTCGGCGGCTCGGGAGAGGATGGCCCGGCTGATGACGAGCTTCTGGATCTCGCTGGTGCCTTCGCCGATGATCATCAGCGGGGCGTCGCGGTAGAGCCGCTCGACCGGGTATTCGGTGGTGAACCCGTTGCCACCGTGGATGCGCATGGCATCGAGGGCCAGCTCGGCTGCGGTCTCCGAGGCGAAGAGCTTGGCCATGCCGGCTTCCATGTCCGCTCGCTCGCCGGCATCGACTCTGGCGGCAGCGTCGCGAACCATCAAGCGGGCGGCGTGCAGCTTGGTCGCCATCTCGGCCAGCTTGAACCCGATGGCCTGGTGTTGCGCGATCGGTTTGCCGAACGCCTCGCGTTGTTGGGCGTAGGCCAGCGCGGCATCGAACGCGGCCTGGGCGACCCCGACGCCGCGGGCCGCCACGTTGATGCGTCCCAGTTCGAGAGCGGTCAACGCCCAGCGGAACCCCTTGCCCAATCCGGTTTCGCCGCCGAGGAGCGCGGACGCAGGTACGTGGTGATCCACGTAACTCATCTCGACGGTCTCGAGCCCGCGGTATCCGAGCTTGTCGATGTGCTTGGAGATGGTGACGCCCCCGTCGCCGGCGGGCCCGGGCGTCTTCTCGACCATGAAGCAACTGATTCCCGCCGCGCCGGGCTCGTCGGAGGTCCGGGCCAGGAGCGCAACGATGCCGGCCCGCTCACCGTTGGTGACCCACATCTTGGTACCGTTGATGACCCACTCGTCGCCGTCGCGATGGGCCTTGCATCGCAGGGCGGCGGCGTCGGATCCCGAGTCGGGCTCCGACAGCGAGAAACAGCCGCGGAGGGTGCCCGCGGCCATGCCGGGGAGCCATCGCGAACGCTGGTCGTCGGTGCCGAACCCGTTGATCAACTGTGCTGCGATGAGGTGGCTGTTGATGACCCCGGCCAACGACATCCACCCCCGGGACAACTCTTCGATCACCCGGGCGTAGGTCGAGACATCCAAACCGAGTCCTCCGAACGCCTCGGGGACCGTTGCCCCGAACAGCCCGAACTCCCGAAGCTGATCGACCATGGCGTCGGGGTAGAGATCGTCGAGCTCGAAGTCCCGAACGTGGGGGAGTACGTCATTGTCGACGAAGCGGGCGAGGGTCTCGATCATCTGGTCGGCTACATCGGTGTCCATGCGGTCGATGATGCCACGACGACCGGGCTCAACCACCTATGCTCGACGAGCTGTGCCTACTGCAACCGGACCAAGACGAGCGTTGGCCGAGGCGGCCGACAAGGCCCGTCTCATCCGTTACGGGGCCGTGTCCTGCGTCAACATCGTCGGCCACCAGTTGATTCTCACGATCGCCAACTCGGTCATGGGTGTTCCGGGTGGTCCCGCCAACGCGATCGCCGCCACCATCATGTGCGTTCCGGCCTACCTCTTGAGTCGCAACTGGGTGTGGGAGGTCGACGGCAAGCACTCGGTGACCGGTCAGGTCCTCCCGTTCTGGATCATCACCGTGGTCGGCCTGCTGGTCTCCACTGCCTTGGCGGCACTGGCCCAGTCCCTCTTCGGGAAGGGCTTGGCCGTCAACGCTGCCGCCTTCCTCGGGTACTTCCTGGTGTGGGTCATGAAATTCTTCGTCCTGGAGCGCCTTTTCGGTCGCGTCGCTGGGTCATGATGGTGCCATGGCCGAACCAGGTGGGTACCGGGAACGACTTCGCCGCAACGCGGCAGCCGGTAAGAAGCTGAGCGAGCATCAACCCGAGTTGCACCAGTCGTACTGGCACACCCACGATCTGGCGATGGCGCCCGGCGCCCTGGATCGCAAGTCGAAGGAACTCATCGGCCTGGCCCTCGTCGTCACCATGCAGTGCGATGTCTGCATCGCCTTCCACGTCCGCGACTGTCTGGCGGCCGGTGCCAGTCGCGAGGAGATCTACGAAGCCCTGAACGTGGCGGTCATGCAGGGAAGCGGTCCCGCGATGGTCTACGCCGGTTATGCCGTCGAAGCCCTCGACGAGTACCTCGCCGGTCGCAGGGCTCCAGCAGCGGCTGCCGAGCGGCCCGCCCCCCACGCCCATTGATGCTCGGCGTCCGATGGGCATGACCGACGACGATCACCCGATTCGAGCGTTCCTGCAGATGCGGCCCGGGCGATCGGCCGACCATTGGCGGCTGCCCGTGACCGAAGGCCTCTGCGGTGGGCGAGGCAACCTGTACGGCGGATGCGGCTTGGCTGCGGTGATCGAGGCGGCCGAAGGGGCCGTCGGCAAGCCGACGGCCTGGGCGACCTGTCAGTTCGTCGGCGGAGCGAAACCACCCGACATCATCGACCTCGAGGTCGAGGTGCTGGCCACGGGGCACTACATGTCCCAGGCCCGCGTCACCGGGTTCGTGGACGGCAACCTGTTCCTGACCGCGCTGGCCGCGCTCGGCCGACGGCCGTCGATCGCCGAGGGCACGTGGGAGAAGATGCCGATCGTTCCCCCTCCGGACCAGTGTTCGAGTCGCAAGCTGGCCAACGAGGAGCGACGCGGTGGGCTGCGGCCCCGCATCGACGAGCGCACGGCCACCATCGCGCCCGACGGCTTCATGGCGGCCGACGGGGAGGGGAATTCGGCATTGTGGGCCACGCTCCCCGGCGGCGTTCCCGCCTACGCCTCGGCCCTGGCGATCGTTGGTGACGACGTTTCGGCCGGTGTCAACGCAGTGGTCCTGAACGATGTGCGGGCCCGATCGATCGACAACACCATTCGAGTGGTTTCGCCTCAGGCATGCGATTGGGTGTTGGCCGACATCAAGATCCACGCCGTCACCGAAGGCCTCGGCCACGGCAGGGTCAACCTGTGGAGCCCGTCGGGCCACCTCCTCGCCGTCACCGAGCAGAGCGGGCTGGTCGGGCCTCGATGACGGGGCCCGACCCTCAGAGGGGGTTGCCGTCGGGTCCGAAGTAGGACTCGCTCAGATTGCCGTCGGCGTCGAGCTTGGCGTAGTCGTCCTCGCTGTATCCGCACAGGTTGCGGAACACGTCGGCGTTGTCGCCCCCGAGGATGGGCAGCGGCTCCCAACGGAGGTCGGGACCGTCCCAGTGCCAGACATGGGTCGGATACTCGTGTGTGCCCGTGTCGATGTTGCCGTTCGGACGGAACATGCCCCGCTCGCGCAGATGAGGGTCGGCGAGCGCCTCGAGCTCGTGCAGCACGGGGGCTGCAGGAACTCGCTCGGCCTGACACCGATCGAACACTTCGTAGGGCGTCAGCCCGGCGGTCCATCGGCCGAGCAGCTCGTCGATCTCGTCGTGGCGGGCTCGTCGGCCGTCGGCGGTGGCGAAGCGGGCATCGGACGCCCACTCGGGGTCGCCTGCCGCCCGCCCCAACCCGACCCACTCGGCGTCGGTGCCGATCGAGATGACCGCCCAGGCATCGTCGCCGACGCACGGGTAGCAGCCCTGCGGCGCCCGGACCCGGTGTCGGTTGCCGATCGGGGTGTGTTCGACCCCGGTCCAGGCCGACTCGATCACGTACTCCCCGATGTGGTTGATCATGTTCTCCGACTGGGAGAGCTCGATCATCTCGCCCACTCCCGTTTGGTTGCGTCGGCGGAGTGCGGTCAACGCCGCGAACGCACCGGCCGAGCCGGATGCCGCGTCCATGTGGAAGACGGATTCGTTCTCGGAGAGATCGGCGTCGGCGTACCCGCGCAGGGCCGTCAGACCGCAGAGGCCCTCGAAGTTGACGCCGAACCCGAGGTAGGAGCGATAGGGGCCCTCCAAACCGACCGACGGCATTCGAATGAGAATGAGGTTCCGATTGCGGGCGTGCAGATCGGCCCATCCAATGCCCAGCTTGTCGAGCAGGTCGACCGAGTTGTTCTCGATCATGACGTCGCACTGCTCGGCCAGACGGAGGAACGCCTCACGGCCGGAATCGGTGCGGGGGTCCAGGGTGACGCTGCGCTTGTTGCGGGCGTGGGCGTTGAACAACGCCACGCGGTTCCAGGGTCGGTCACCGGGCTCGGCGTCGGGGTAGCCGCCGAAGATGCCACCGATGGTGTCGGTGATCATGCGGGGCGGGCGAGCCATCAGTCCCCGCGTTGCCGATGGGAAGACGCGGGGGTTGTCGACTCTGATGATCTCGGCGCCGAGGTCACCCAACAGGGCGGTGGCGTAGGGCCCGGCCCACACGACGGTGAGGTCGAGGACGCGGATCCCCTCGAGTGGCAGCTGTTCTGGCGCGGCGGGATCGGGCGGCGCCTGGGTGGGGCGTCCGGACAACGCAGCGATCTCCGCCAGGACTTCGTCGGTGTGCTGACCGAGCAGGGGAGCGGGGCGGCGGGTCGACCAGCCGTCCTCCATGCGAATGGGAGCGCCCGGCTGCACGACGGGCCCCGCAGCGGGGTGGTCGACGGTCTCGAAGTAGGCGCGGGCCGTGAAATGCTTGTCTGTCAGGAGATCGACCGGGCGATTGACGGCGGTGATGGGCCAACCACCCGCCTGCGCCTCGTCCATCGCATCCTGCTTGGTGCGAGCGAGTGTCCAACCCAAAAGTTGGGCGTCGGCGACCTCGGGCAGGTCGGGATTGAAGAAGAACATGGGGTCGCTGTAGAGCTCGGTCATGACGGGGTCGTCGAGCACGGTGAGCATGCGAGGGATCCAGTTGAGCAGCGTCGACACCTGAACATGACCGTCGCCGGCCACGCGGCACCCGTTGGTCAGCGGGCCGACGACGTAGCCGCCGAAGCGAGGGACGTTTTCGCCGCGGTAGGTGCCGTAGAGCAGGTAGGTCATCCGCCGATCGATCGAACCCACCTGGGTCTCGATGTTCGACAGGTCGACATGGGTGCCGACGCCTCGGGCCAGGCCGGCCAGCGCGGCGACAGCCACCAGCGTGCCGCACTCGTACTGACCGAGATCGGCCCCCATCTTCACCGGTTCGCGGTCGGGGTTGCCGGAGGCCGACATGGGCCCTCCGAGCGCGTAGTGGATGATCTCGTCCCCGACCATGCCGGCGTAGGGCCCCGTCAAACCGAACGACGTCACCGTGACGATGACTTTGTCCGGAAACCGCCGACGGAGTTCGCCGGGATCGGGCACGGGCTCGGATTGGATGATGACGTCGGCCCATTCGATCAAACGATCGAGCTGCTCGGCCCGGCCGAGCACGACCGAACGCTTGTTGGTGTGGAGGTGCAGGTGTAGGGCAGAGGATTCGGGGTCGGCGATGTCGGTCGGGAAGGGTCCCAGGTGCCGCGTCCGGTCGCCCATCGATGGTTCGACCTTGACGACGTCGGCGCCGTACCCGGCGAGGAGTTTTGCGCCGTAGGGCCCCGCGATCCCCTCGGCCAGTTCGAGTACCCGAATCCCTGCGAGCGGTTGTTGCATACCCCGGAAGCTAGCGGCGGGTCAGGAGAGCGCGGGGGTCAGGAGAGCGCGAGGGGCCCGCGGAGCAGCCGACCGGGGCGAGCGCCGGTCGGCTCTCCGTGCTCGACCAGGACGTCTCCGTTCACGATGGTCGCGGCGTAACCCGTGGCCTTCTGGCGCAGTCGTCGGGCGCCGCCGGGCAGGTCGTGGACCAGTTCGGGGAGATCGGGCGTGAGCCGGCCGAGGTCGAGGACGTTCAGGTCGGCCGCCATCCCCTCGGCCACCACGCCGCGATCGGTGAAGCCCCAGGCGGTCGCCGGCACCTGGGTCATGCGATGGACCGCGTCCTCGACGGGGATCGCGCCGGCATCGCGGACCCAGTGCCCGAGCAGGTGGGTCTGGAGCGACGAATCCATGATCTGGCTCACGTGCGCGCCCGAGTCGCTGAAGGTCGGGATGGAGAACGGCTGACGCAGCAGTTCGAGCACGATGTCCTGATCTTGATTGGCCGCGGCCTGGATGAAGAACAGATCGAGGTCGGCATCGAGCGCAAGATCGAGGAAGACCTCCATGGGTGCCTTACCGGTGGTTGCGGCCCTGACCGCGATCGAGGTGTACGGCGGGAGGCCGGTGGTGAGGGGCGAGATCCATTGCCAATCCGGCTTGCGGGCTTCGGCGCCGATGGCCCGCCCGTAGTCGGCGTTTTCGGCGATCTCGATCAACTTGGCCCGAGTGGACGGGTCGGTGAGCGCCCGTCGCTGCTCGGCCAGCGGCTGCGAGCGCAGCTCTGACCAGACGGGAAGTGCATCGAAGGGAAGCTGGGTCTGGAATGAGAGGAGCACACCGAACTGTCGCGAATGGACCTGGGCCCAGCCGGTGCCGCCGGCCGCATTGATTCGTTCGTACAGTTCGACCACCGGTCGCCACTGGTGGTCCTCGGCGCCGAACGCCAGCATGCCCGACGTGATCGGTACGCCGGTCGTCCGGGCCAGCTCGACCAGCCACGAGATGTAGCTCTCGCGCTTCTCGGGGTCGCGTGAGCGGATGTCCGCGTGGTGAGCCAGTTCGAAGATCCCGGCGCCGAGCTCACCCATGGCCCCCACGAGGGCGTTGATCTCGTTGCGGGTCGACAGCCGGCTGGCGACGGGACGGTCGTCGGACGTCTCGTGGTTCATCGAGATCGAGGTGGTGAAGCCGACGGCTCCGGCACGGAGGGACGCCTGGATGTGTGCCGCCATCAGCGCGAGATCGTCGGCGCTTGCTTCCTCGGTGAATGCCCGTTCGCCCATGGCCCAGGTACGCAACGCCGAGTGGCCGACGTAACCGGCGTAGTTGATGCCCTTGGGCGTTCGGTCGACGAAGTCGAGGTACTCGGGGAACGTCTCCCACGACCAGTCGATACCGGCCGCCATGGCTTCGGCCGCGATGTCCTCGGCCCGTTCGAGGTTCCGGACCACCAACTGCCTTGCGTCGGACCGGACCGGAGCGAGTGTGAACCCACAGTTGCCCATGACCGCGGTGGTGACGCCGTGGAAACAGGAACTCTCGCCAAGCGGGTCCCACGCGATCTGGGCGTCCATGTGGGTGTGGACGTCGACGAACCC